>DATHPB010000152.1:0-5006 GCA_035484295.1 Cytophagaceae bacterium | reverse complement strand
ATCATTCAATCGGGAATGTGTGATGCTGTAATGACTGCGCACATTATCAACTGTAGACTGGATACCACTTGTTTACCGGCGACGTTATCAAGAATCATTGTGACGGACATACTCCGTGGCATCTTGGATTTTCATGGGGTTGTTTTTTCGGATGACATGCAAATGCACGCCATCAGTAAAAACTATGGATTGGAAAATGCAATTAAGATGTCTATACTGGCAGGAGTAGACGTGTTGGTATTTGGTAATAATGTTAATCAATCATACCGTACGACAGCGACTGAAGTACATGCTATATTGCTGAAATTGGTCAACTCCGGTGAAATAAAAGAGGAGAGAATCCATGAATCTTTTTTAAGAATCATGGCGTTGAAAGAAAAAAAATTTAGCCAATAACACGACGTATTACTTGCTGTTACTTATTTCAAGCCGATATAACGTTCGGTTCAGGTCTGCGTCCTGGTATTCTATGCTGGCTGCTTTTTCTACGATAGAAATAACTTTGTAAGCCCTTGTCCATTCACCGGTCTGACTTTTACAGAGGATGTTGGCTTCCGATAGAACACTCCAGGTCCCGTGGTATTCTTTACCTCCTTCAATGATAAAAAAAGTCATGTCTTTGTTCAGTAAAACTTTATCGTTGAGTTGTTCTGCTTTTGGCTCGGCTTCTACACCAAATGTTTCGTACTTCACTATTCGCCATTCTTTTCCAGCAAGATCATTCTTTATTTGTGTGCTGGTGATTTGAGCTTTTAAAGCGCTACAACTAAATAGGAGCAAAATGTATACTAATGTTTTCATAGCTGGAAAAACAAATGGTTTGCTTGTACTATAGAAGTTGAGCTTTTTGTTGTACTTTTCAAATAAACCTCCGCTTAATTTTTTGATAACGTGCTTTTCATGCCGCAAAACGGAATGCCATGGATCATCGATGATTATTCATGTAGTAACATCAAAAAAAAGAAGAGTGTTAACGAACTTTTAAAAATTTCAAGGTCTCTATTCTGCCCGAAGAAGAATAGACACTCATGAAGTAAACGCCAGGTTTGAGGTTAGCGGTTTCAATTTTAATAGGATGTGTATTGTTTGCAGGAACTGTGATTGAACTCACTTGATTTCCGATCAAATCAAATACCCGGATAGAAGATGGAGTGCTTGTTTCCGATTCAAAAAATAATTCAATATAATCGTCAGCCGGGTTGGGAGCAACACGGAATGCCGGCTTATTATCCTGAGCGAAAGCCCAGGTGGCTTGTAGCATGAAAAGAAAAATCGCTATGTAACGAATTAAAGCTTTCATTATTACAAATATAACGGATTACGTGGATAAAAAGATTCCAACTAAAAAAAAATGATCTTTTTAAGAGAAGGTATATTCCCATTGTTTTTCTGTTTTTTTGGCCAATATTGCCTCCTAAATGGCCTTATATCCACGATTTAAGCATACCCATTCGGTTTCAACCCATTGTAAACAACCTGAAGCTGATCGAGAAGGTGCAGTTTGCTACGATGCGTTAAAATATAATACCGACTTATACGTCTAATGAATTTGGGTTTGGGAAAGAAAAAATTTAGGTAAATGTCTTCATTCAAAAAAATACGCAGGAAATTTAAGCAGTCCGTTAGACAGCTTGTGTATAGTCTCACGGATTTTAGAATGAATAGGCATGTAGAGATCACGGATAACACACTGGTGATTGTCAAAAGCGATCTGATCGGTGATTATATTTTGTTTAGAAATTTTTTGCCTTACATCAAACAAAGTGAGAAATATAAAAATTATAAAATTATACTCATCGGAAATGCGGTTTGGAAAAACATAGCCGAAACACTTGATGCAACGTATTACGATGAGATGATCTGGGTTTCATTTGATCGCTTATACAACGACTTAAGTTATCGGTCAAGTGTCATCAAAAACATTCTATCTAAAGGGTACAAGACACTTTTCTATCCTGTGTACTCAGGAGATCGATATGCCGAGCAGTTTTTTATCTCGAAGATAAACGCAGAAGAAAAAATTAAATACCTGGATGTCTCCTCAGATACTTCTGATCAGAACGGACTCTTTAATGTATTACTTAAAACAAAACGTCCTGATCTTTTTGAAGTATACCGATACAAAGAAATGATGGAAACATTCTTGGGTACACCAGATAACGCATTTCAATGGAGAACACTGTATTCTCCAACGCATGTTCCTCAATACATTTTTCCAAAACCTTACGTGGTTTTTTTCCCCGGATCTAGCGCACGTTTGAAAAGATGGCATCCGTCTAATTTTATTCACGTGGCAAATCACCTGATGAAACATTCTGATTACAACATTGTCCTTGCCGGTGGTAAAAAAGACAGCAAGTATGCGGCGGCCATTACCTCTGGCATCGAAGAGCAGTACAGAAACCGTTTGGAAGATCTGACGGGTAAAACCTCCTTGATGGATCTGGCATATACGATCGGACATTCAGAGTTACTGGTCACCAATGATTCTGTTTCCATACACATGGCTGCAGCTACCAATGTACCTGCCATCTGTGTATTCATGGGAGAAAATTACGGACGCTTTGCTCCCTATCCTAAAGAGATATATGATAAAGGAGTCTTTCTCTGTCCGCCTGATGTAGAAGAGTTGGTAAAACAAGAAGAGGGAAAAGTTGCATTTTTATCCTTAGACTATAATCCGGACATCGATGCCATTAGTCCTGCACGTGTCATTGTGTCGATGGAAGAAATCTGGAGCAAAAAACAAAAAGAGTTTTATTTGTCTTCATAAAAAGGAGTGCATCATAGATAAAACAAAGCTTTGATACAAAACAAAAATCCCTTCACCTGTTTACCAGGTGAAGGGATTTTTGCTTATGAAAATAAATACTTAGGGAAAGGTTACGCCTTTGTATTTGGTTTCATCTACCAAAGGAATAGAAGCGCCGTATTTTGCATTGATGGCTAGAATGAATTGATTAGCTAACAATGCATTACCCAATGGAGTAAGATGCACACCATCTAAGGAGAATGCACCGCCTGATACAAAAGTAGTGCTTACATTGATGCCGTCAAATGTCAAACCGGTGATGGTTGATTTCAGGAAAGCATTTGCGTCTACAAAGGCCAGGTTCTTAGCATCTGCAGCCGATTTTAATTTGTTATTGAAGGCAGTCGTTGCAGTAGTGATTTGTGTAATCTCATTGGCAGTGAGCACATATGCATTTGGTAATGGTTTTTGTGATCCCCAACCTTTGCATTTGATGGAATCCTGCGGCACACTCAACAGCACATGTTCCGAGGAAGTGATTTGTCTGAAACCTAGTGGAGCGGCTGCATCCTGAATCACGAAGGCATTTGCACCTGTATGAAAAACAATTGCCCCGCTGTAAGCTGCTGTAAGGCCATATGCTTGTGTCGTGTCCAATACCAATCCGTTATAAGGTACAGTGGTGAAATAAGGAATTGAAGTGATATCGGGAATATTAGCGATGACTCCCTGTTTGGCGGTAGCAACTAATGGAGAAAGGATAGAGTCTATACTTGTATTGAATCCTATTCCTTCGCCACCTGCTGTCGGTGTAATGGCATCTTGTGTTCCTCCACTCAGTGCCCAAAGTAATACGTCGTTGTTGCCAATGAACAAACTAAAGAAAGTAGGATGCCTTGTCAAAGCATCCGACAACATAGAAGAAGTGGAAAGATTAGCAGCCATGCGTGTAAAGAATGGATTGTAATTTCCTGTACCATTTGACGGATTACCATAGCCTGGAACAACGACGTGAATGGCTTTTGCGCCTGGTACGCCAAAGTTATTGAAAGGCCCTTGCGCACTGTAGATGGGACTGAAAATGGTGAGATCCCCTGATGCAGCAATAGTCTTGGGAGAAAGGGATGTGTTACCTAAGCAATCTGTAACTGGCATTAATGCAAGCCTTGCTCCACCTGTAGATCCGATACCTACTGAATTAACATCTATAAGTGGAATTTTAAAATCTCCCCCACCAACTAATTTGAATTGATCTGCAAGTAATTTGGCATAAGAAACTTGCTGACCTGCATAATACAAAGCATTGTCTGCATAGCCCGAAGTAATGGAGTTACCAATGGCTACATAGGTTGTCAGGTCAAGGCTTCCTTTGTCCGCTGACGGTGTTTCTAATTTTGGCTTGCAGGCAAAAGCAATGACGGTGCATGCAAGTATATATAACGTTCTAGAGAATATCTTTTTCATAGGATTATTTAATATTAGAAGTTATAAGATAAAGAGAGACCTGGAATAGCTATGTAAGTTTTGTAGGTACCACTGAAATTACTTTCGATGTTGGTATCTGTTCTCTTTTGAAAATTAACAAAAGTAAAAGAAGCGTCAACCGTTAGTTTCTCCGCGAAAGTATAACCTATACCGGCAGTAAGATTGATTCGATTGGCGTCGGGAACTTCCGGTGTAACGTAGCCGCTTTGTACCGGTGTGGCTTCGTATGCGCTACCCACTCTCACTTTCAATTCGTTTGTCACTTTGTATTGGGCACCCAAACGGTAAGAGAAGGTGTTTTTATAATTGCGTTGAGATACGGTATTTGGTGTGTTTGTATTGCTGTAGTCAAATTCCAATGTTTTGTAAGAAGACCAACCTATAAAGCTTATGTCTGCTGCAATCAATAGCTTTTCTATGGGAGAAAATCCAATACCTAAACTCACTACTTGTGGTAAAGGAAGAGAAGAAGTGAAACTTCCGTTTGTAATACCTGTAGATGAAGGTACATTGAATGTAGCTGTTCCGTTGTTGACTTTCATGTTCACTTGTGAACGGTAAGTAATGCCGATGGATAATTTTTCTATTGGCTTTAAGTAAATACCAGCGTTGAACCCAACACCATTTGCATTTCCTTTTAATTGTGCAGAACCGAAATTGCCATTGGCATCTGTTACCGGGAGATCTTTTTGTAAATTGATGCTGCCGATGCCGTATACAAAACCTGCACCGACACCAATCTTGTCGTTGATCTTATAACTGACTGTTG
>DATHPB010000151.1:0-2944 GCA_035484295.1 Cytophagaceae bacterium | reverse complement strand
CTCTTCCTTGCCAAAACTCCATGTAGTCGGGAATCAAAACAAAACCACCCCAATGGTCGGGTCTTGTAACATGATCGCCGTATTGTTTTTTTAATTGCTCCAGTTTTTCTTCCAGGAGAGATCTGTTTTCAATCACTTGGCTTTGCGGTGAAGCCAGTGCTCCCAGCTGACTTGCAAATGGTCTGCTGCTAAAATAGTTATCTGAAGCGGTTGCATTTCCTTTGATGACTTTTCCTTCAATGCGTACTTGACGTTCCAGTTCCGGCCAAAAAAAACACAAGCTGGCAAAAGGAGAGTGTTGCAATTGCTGACCTTTATCACTTTCGTAATTGGTATAAAAAACAAAACCATCTTGTTCTATTCCTTTTAACAATACAATGCGAGAGGAAGGTCTTCCGGAAGCCTTGACAGTAGAGAGATTCATGGCATTTGGTTCGTTTACTTGGGCATGAATGGCCTCGTGAAACCAATCGTGAAACTGCAAGAGAGGGTCTTGTTGGATGTCCGATTCCCTTAGCTGTTTTAACCGGTATTCTTTCCTGATGCTAGAAATATTCATGTGATTCGCCAGATGGTATGATATTTCTTTAAAGATAAAGGTTGAATGAAAAAAATACTATGATTAATCTCATTTAATAATGGGAATAACTGAACGTATATTTTGCCTTAAAATGAAATATGGTTTATATTGATTGCAACTAGTAAAGGGCAGAGGAATGTTAGAAAAAGGTACCGTATTGATTTCAGAACCTTATTTGGAAGATCCTAATTTTGACAGGACTGTTGTATTACTCTGCGACTACAACAAAGAAGAAGGAGCGATAGGTTTTATATTGAATAAGAAAACAGAATTATTTCTGAACGACCTGATAGATGGTCTACAAATTCAATACAGATTTCCGGTGTATTTTGGTGGACCTGTTTCTACTGATACATTGTTTTTTGTGTACCGCCGCAAAAATTCGATGATTACGGGATCTGTCGAAATAGGTAAGTCTTTCTATTGGGGCGGTGACTTTGATGAATTCAAGGATCAGCTTAATTTTGGAAGCTTGGAACCCAAAGACATTAAGATATTTTTGGGCTATTCAGGCTGGGCAATGGGGCAATTGGAAGATGAATTGAAAACAAAAGCATGGTACACTTATGAGCTGGACAATGACTTGGTCATCGAGTCAGAAGCTGACACGATGTGGAAAGAAGTGCTTCGGAGAAAAGGTGGCAAGTATAAAATGATCAGCAATTATCCCATCGATCCGAAGTTAAATTAGCAATCGGTTATTTTTGCATAAAATAAAGTTCAATAGAAAAAGGAAGATCAGATGGAAAATCTGGAGATTACAGATCAGTTAAACAACGAGATTGCTCAGGGTTGGAAAGAGGAATTGGAAGAGTTGAATAAAAAGCAATTGTTGGATAAGATCAACCATTGGAAATTAGAAGATGACTATTCGGAATCTTCTTCGTTTCTCAAAGAGATCCGTCATAGCTTTGATGTTTTATCTGAACAGGAGAGAGCCATTGCTCTCCAAAGGTTTTTAGAAACAGGTGGTGAAGAAAAAGACTTTGACTTTAAGAAAGACGAACTGACCTTAGCTTTTGATAAAGCATTCAATAATTTGAAAGATCGTCTGCAACATCATTACAAGGAGCAGGATCGTTCACGTCAGAAGAATCAGGAAGTAAAACAGGCCTTGTTGGAAAAGCTTCGCCAATTGGTAGCTTCAGAAGAGGGTAACAATACACTGGAGGAATTTAAAAAAATACAAGCGGAATGGAAGGCGGCAGGTCCGGTGCCTGGAGCCGTAGCGCATGAACTCAATGCTAATTTTCACGGGTTACTGGAAATTTTTTACAACAATAGAGCGATTTATTTTGAACTAAAGGACCTTGACCGTAAAAAAAATTCTCAGTTGAAGGCTGAGGTAGTGGCTCGCATAGAAGCCTTGCAACAACATAAAGATGCGTTCGAAGCACTGCGCGAATTACGAAAGTTACAGGAAGAATACAGAGAAATCGGTGCCGCTGTCAAGGAAGAATCGGAAGTCATACATGTGAAGTATCGCGAGGCGATCGAACAATTGCTTAAAAAGAAGGATGCATTTATTGAAGAGTTGAAAGCAAAAAGAGAACATAGCCTTACACTCAAAAAAGCGTTGATTCAGCGGCTGGAAGAATACAAAGATTACCACTCTGGTAAGATCGACGAATGGAAAGAAAAAACATTGGCTATACTGAAAATCCAGGAAGAATGGAAAAAAACAGGACCTGTTGCACAAGAGCTCAGTAAGGAAATCAATAACAAGTTTTGGGATGCCAGTAAAGTATTTTTTCAAAATAAAAATGCGTTTTTCAAAACCTTGGATGAAAAACGCAAGGATAATTTGACCTTGAAAATTAGTTTGTGTGAACAAGCTGAAGCCTTGAAAGACAGTGACGATTATCAAAAGGCATCTGCTACGTTGATTCGTTTGCAAAAAGAATGGACCAAAGTCGGACAGGTACCGATCAAGCACAAGGAAAGTATTTATAAGCGGTTCAAGGAAGCCTGCGATTATTTTTTCAATCGTCAGCGTGACAAGCATGCAGAATCAGAGAAAGAACTGGAAGTGAATGCTCAGAAGAAACTGACTCTCGTAGATGCTATAAAGCAAACAAAAGACATTACGGTTGAAAACCTCGAAAGCAAATTCAACGAATGGCTCAAAGAGTGGAACGGAATTGGACTTATACCTAGAAATAAATTTGCAGACATACAGGATGCCTTCTCGTCAGCATTAAAAGGGGCTGTAGATAACTTGTCGGGCTTGAGTGCAGAGTTGAAGGAAGAGTGGTTATTGAAACTGGACGTCTTGCAGGCAAAAGGAGGAGGAGACAGTAAAGCCAAAGTGGATAAGATAGAAAAGGACCTGCTGCGAAAAATCAATGGATTAAAATCAGAGAT
>DATHPB010000150.1:0-2594 GCA_035484295.1 Cytophagaceae bacterium | reverse complement strand
AAAAATACCCAAGAAGAAACCTATCAGAAACATCTTCTGATTCGCTTGTACTTTAGGTTGTGTATTATAAGTATAGCGGTATAACTTAATCAATTTCTCTTTCATTTTTTCCAATCAATTTGACAACGCTCATGTTTCAGCTTATCAAGGTTTTCCATTGGTACTACTTCTTCTCTCAAAGCCTTAATACCTTGTTTATAGGCATCTTTCATACGCTTACGTTCGATGCCCTCAATGAATCTTTTCACTTCTTCTTCCGTTTCTAAAACCAGACCTGGTACCATTTTGGGTTTGTCGTACTGATCTTTAGAGACCATGGTAAAGAAAGATATATTCGTATTTCGTACGGTCGACTGTGTTACGTTTTCAGAAACCACTTTAATGCCTACAAGCATGGAGGTTTTTCCTACATGATGTACAGATGCATTCAAAGATACCAGCTCCCCCACTTCAATGGGTTGCAAGAAATCCACTGTATCCACAGATACCGTCACACAATAGCTTCCCGCATGTTTAGAAGCACAGGCAAATGCCACTTTATCCATCAAAGACAATAATATGCCTCCGTGTATTTTACCGCCAAAATTGGCGTAGGCAGGAATCATTAGCTCTGTGATGGTTGTTTTAGAAAAAGCTACCGTTCGAAATGACATGTCTGTAATTTAAAGTGCGATGCGTCTGTTTAGTTCTGCTTCAATATCAGACATGCTGTTGTACAACTGTTCAAAGTTATTGATCACAAAATATCTGTCCTGGTAACGGTTCTTTACATAAGGAGTATCCATGATAACAGAAATATTAAAATCATATTTCGGTACACCAGCACTCATAGCAAACAATGTTTCAGAACGGGAGGTTAGTAAATGCGCACCATAAATTTTTAGTGTATTACCGGACACGACTAAGCCATACTGCACCGTATGCCAATAAACGCGTTTCAAAAACAATAATGCCTGTTTGTTATTGATATTCTTCAAGGCCAGCTGGCCAAGGGCCTTCAAGTAATTGCAATATTCAGGAATATAAAGCAAAGTAGTATGGCCAAACAAGTCATGAAACAAATCGTATTCGTTTTCATCGGATTCAATTTGTTCATGAGAACGTAACCACTTTCTGCAAGGATATTTTTTTTCAGCCAGCATACTGATGAAGTCATTATCCTCTACCATTTCTTCCAACGGAACAATTCTCCAGTCAGAGATAGTACTTAACTGTTTATTGATGTCTTCAAAATCAGGAACACGATCTGACGGTAGCCCGACCTTTTTTATACCTATCAAAACTTTTTCGTCTGCTATTTCCGGCAATGCCTGCATGGCTTTACTGTATAAGATATTCCAGTTTTGATTATCTTCTTCTGTATAATGCATAGTTATTTTTTCATCACTAAATTTCTTGCTAAAATAGACATTTTTTCAAAGCCTCCTTTCTTTTTTTAACCCTATCCTCCTAATCTTGCGTATATTTTGTTCGGAGACACCATTAAACCCATTCAAAAAAAAGGCATCTATAATGTCCAGTGGTGCTATTTTCTGTTAATTTTATATTAAACTAACTATGAATTTTTCCAACTATGCGTAGTAAACTTTTTAAAGAAAGCTTTTGGACAACAATATTTGTCATGGTTTTCATGTATGGATTATCCTTCATAGAGTTCAACAGCGATATCATTAACCCTCTGGCCAAAGCCCTTGCTGACTTTGAACTAACAGATGTCGTATTTTCTCACATGAGAGGAAATCCAGGTACGGAAGGACGAGTAACGATTGTTAATATAGGTCAATTGGACCGTCGCGGAGTGGCCGCTCTCATCGAAGAAATCAATGTACATCATCCTAAAGTGATAGGAATTGATGCATTTTTTAGAAATCCAAAAGAAGACAGCGTAGGAGACTCGTTATTGGTAGCAGCTTTTTCAAAAGTAGATCACATGGTGATCGTAAGTCAGCTCAAAGCCAATAAAGAAAAAGGGGGAATAGATACCGTTCATTATAGCCATCCTATGTTTTTGCAACATACTATCTCGGGTTTTGCCAACATGATTACAGAAGGTGAAGATGCCTTTAAGACATCCAGAGACTGTGTTCCAGCTGAGATATACCACGGGAAACGTTTACTTTCTTTTCCTGTAACAATGTGTCATTTTTATGATTCAGTAAAAACTAACCGCTTCCTTGCCCGCAATAATCCTACGGAAACCATCAATTTTCAAGGAAATATTGATACGAGATTGGAAGGAGTAGGTGCCAATTCTAAAAATGTGTTCACCGCCATCGATTTCCAACAAGTATTCGACACCTTGTATGACCCCTCTATTTTTAAAGATAAAATTGTCATTCTGGGATTCATGGGGAATTATATTGGTGACAATACCGCTTGGGTAGATAAATTTTTCACTCCCCTCAATTCAAACTATGTAGGAAAAGCCAATCAGGACATGTATGGAGTGGTAGTACATGCCAATATTGTTTCTATGATACTCAAGGAAAGTTATATTGACGACATGTCTCAATGGCTGAATTTACCCTTATCCTTGATCTTGATTTTCCTAAACGTATGGCTTTATTCGTGGTTATTCATAAAAATGGAAATAT
>DATHPB010000149.1:0-3557 GCA_035484295.1 Cytophagaceae bacterium | reverse complement strand
CATCTTGTTCTAACGTGTGGGTTCAGTCAGGCGTAGTTTCGACTCCGTATACTTCAATCACTACTGCTCCTACTACCTTTCCACCGCCAGACGATTTGCGTCTATACTTCAATGCAACAACTGATGTCAACATTTCGTCAGTTTCATTAAGACCTACGACGTATTGTTGTAACAGTGCTATCGACAATAAAACTATAACCGTAGGATTGTTTAACAATTCTGGTGTACTGCAAACCTCAGCTAGTGCTACTACATGTACAGGTTGTGAGGTTACCGTAGGAGGTAACCCAACCATCAACTTGGTTGTTCCTTTAAACTTTACTGTTCCTGCAGGAAGTACTGGATGGTATTTGGCCGTTACATCTGCTGTTTCTTGGTCACCTGGATTCTTGAATCAAACCAAAACTACGGTAACACAAGCAGGAGTCATTTCCTTTTTAGGAGACAATAGCAGTAGCTCAATGGGGCCTTTTTATAATGTTGCATACAGCGGCAGGTCAATAAATTCATGTAACCCAAGAGTAGCAGAAAGTTCCTGTTGTCCTGCTCCGGTAACATGGATAAGCTTTACTGGGGATAGAACAGGAAATGGCACGGTATTGCTCAACTGGTCTACAGGGATAGAAGAAAACAGTAAAGTGTTTTATATCCAACGTTCTCTGGATGGAGTTACATTTGAAACAATAGGAGAAGTTGCTGCGGCAGGAAATAGTAATCAGGTAACAACATATTCTTATACAGATCTCGATGCTCCAAAAGGGAATGTATATTACAGGTTAAACCAAGCAGATATAGATGGTGCTTCTATGTTTTCAAAAATCGTATATATCAATGGTATAACGATCCAAGCTCCGAATCTTGTCCCTAACCCAGGTAATGGAAGCTTTAGCATCACTGGTTTGTCAGGAGATACAAAATTGAATGTGACCGTCTACACTATTACAGGTCAGTTACTGTATAACACAATAACCTATCCGGGTGAATTGATAGATCTGGTAGGGCTTGCCAAAGGATTTTACATTATAAAAATATTGGCTGGCAATACGGAACAATCGATACGATACATTAATCAATGATTTAATAAATTATCTTTAGAGAAGGCTTTAACTTAAATTGCCCAAAAAGAAAAAGGCCAGGATATTTATCCTGGCCTTTCTTTTTTATGATACTAGTACCTTATTTTTTTATCGCTACTGCTACACTTAATTCCTCTAGCTGTTTCGGATTCACTTCCGAAGGGGAATCGATCATCACGTCACGGCCGGAAGTATTTTTAGGGAAGGCGATAAAATCTCTGATGGATTCGGCTCCGCCAAACAGTGAACACAAACGATCGAACCCAAATGCTATACCACCGTGCGGAGGAGCTCCGTATTCAAAGGCCTCCAGCAAGAAGCCAAATTGCTTTTGCGCTTCTTCCTGAGTGAAGCCTAAGACTTCAAACATTTTGTTTTGTACAGTCTTATCGTGGATACGGATAGATCCTCCACCTACCTCCACACCATTGATGACAAGGTCGTATGCGTTTGCCTTGATCTCTCCTAACGAAGGAGAATCGGCGCCATACTTCATAAACGATTCGATGTCGCCGGGAGAGGTGAACGGATGGTGCATCGCAAACCAACGTTTCTCTTCTTCATTGTATTCCAACAAAGGAAAATCCAATACCCACAACACTTCGTATTTGTCTTTATCTCTCAAGCCCAATCGGGTTCCCATTTCCAGACGAAGATTGTTCAGCTGTGCGCGCGTCTTGTCTGCTTCGCCAGAAAGGATGAGCATCAAATCACCTGGTTTTGCACCGAAGCGAGTGGCCCATTCTTTCAGTTGTTCTTCAGTATAAAATTTATCGACAGAAGATTTCAAGGTACCGTCCTCGTTGTAACGCACGTACACCATGCCTTTTGCTCCTACTTGCGGACGTTTGACAAAGTCCGTGAGTTCATCCACTTCCTTGCGTGTGTACGAAGCACATTTCGGTGCACAGATGCCAACTACCAGTTGCGCTGAATCAAATACCTGAAATCCCTTGTTCTGTGCGAGATCTGTGAGTTCCACAAACTTCATGTCGAAACGAATATCCGGTTTGTCGCAGCCGTAATATTTCATGGCGTCGTCGTAACTCATCCGCTTGATTTCAGGTAAGTCGATATTCTTTATTTTTTTGAATAAATGTTTGGTCAATCCTTCAAACACACCTAAAATGTCTTCGCGCGTTACGAAAGACATTTCACAGTCGATTTGCGTAAATTCAGGCTGACGGTCTGCACGTAAGTCTTCATCGCGGAAACATTTTACAATTTGAAAATAACGGTCAAAACCGGATACCATCAACAATTGCTTAAAGGTTTGCGGTGATTGAGGCAAGGCGTAGAACTGTCCCGGATTCATACGCGATGGCACGACAAAATCGCGCGCACCTTCTGGTGTAGACTTGATCAATACCGGTGTCTCTACGTCGATGAAGTTTAAGGAATCAAGGTAGTTGCGCGTTTCTTTTGATACGTTGTGACGCAGCAATAAATTCTGACGTACCGGCTCCCTGCGTAAATCCAGGTAACGGTATTTCATGCGCAGCTCATCTCCACCATCTGTTTCGTCTTCGATCAGAAAAGGAGGAAGCTTGGCAGGATTCAGTATGTCCAGCACTTCGATTTTAATTTCAATATTTCCCGTAGGGATTTTGTTGTTCTTTGCTAAACGTTCTACTACAATACCTGTAGCTTTCATCACGAATTCACGTCCTGCTTTGCGGGCTATGTCAATTGCGGCAGCATTGGTTTTACCTTCTTCCAAAATCAGTTGGGTGATGCCGTAACGGTCACGAAGATCCAGCCAGATCATTCCCCCTTTGTCTCTTACTTTAGCTACCCAGCCGCACAAAGTGACAGATTGCCCGATATGACTTTCTCTTAATTCTCCGCAGGTATGTGTTCTTAACATGTTTATGTGATATTAATTCAGGTCGCTAATTTAATGAAAATTATTAAAGTACGAGCGGAGAGGGAAGAGGAACATCGATCTATTTCATTCCTATTGGTTGTAACTTAGAACTTGATTAAAAAAAAAGACCCTGATTGTATTCAGGGTCTTTCAATAGTATGTGATGAGGTGCTTATTACTTTGCTTCGGGATTGTATCCTTTTCTGCTTTCCTTGATACGAGCGCCTTTACCTGTTTTATCTCTCAGGTAGTATAGACGGGCTCTTCTTACAGATCCTTTTCTTAACAACTCTACTTTATCGATAGTTGGAGAAGTAGAAGGGAAAATTCTTTCTACTGCAATACCGTTAGAAATTTTACGAACAGTAAACGTTTCACCGTTGGTACCAGAGTTTTTACGTTGGATCACCACGCCTTGATACTGCTGTACTCTTTCTTTGTTACCTTCTTTGATTTTTACGTGTACGTTGATCGTATCTCCCGTGCTGAAATCCGGCAGGCTATTTCTTTTTTCCTGAGATTCTGCTTCTATTGATTTGATGATGCTGTTCATAAAATTCTGATTTATAGCCTTCCTTGCAAAAGGGACTGCAAATATATATAAAATAATTGAT
>DATHPB010000148.1:0-3131 GCA_035484295.1 Cytophagaceae bacterium | reverse complement strand
AGATCCCTTAAGGGCATAATAGAAAAGATAAGAGTAACAAAGACCAATGATCAATAAGCCCGCTCCTACTGATGGGATAGTAACGATATTCATAAACAACAAAGGAATTACTGCTCCACCGAGAATCATCATGATCAGGTATGAAGCACCTTCTTCTGTAAATTTACCCAACCCATCTATGGACAACATAAAGATACAAGGCCACATGATAGAATTAAATAATCCGATCAGCACGAGAAACAAAATAGAATGCTCTCCTCCTGTAAAGAATAGATAAAACAAGATCATCAGTATTGCGCCCAATGTATTCACCATGGTCAATTTGCGTGGGCTTATTTTGATCAATACAGCAGCACCTATAAAACGTCCAATCATAGCCAAGCCCCAATAGTGTTGTGAATAACCTGGATCTTGTCTATTTATGAATTGTCCGATAGATACTTCAGCACCAACATAAGCAAAAATGGCGATCATACCCAATACGAAGTGTTTTACTTGTAACTCATTCGTAATTGGTTTATCAGATTTGATATTGGGTTCTACATTTGCTGTTTGTACAGAAGGAAGATTAGCAAAGTATACCAATGCTGCTATCAATAGCCAAAACCCACCAAGGATTAAATAAGGTATCTGCACGTAATTTACTTTTGCATTGTCGATCTCAGCAACAGAAAGATTACCAAAATCATCTGGATTGAAACCTGCTATATTATAAAAAACACCTGCCGCCAATAATGGAGCCAGGAAAGTACCTAATGAGTTAAATGCACCAATCAAACTAAGGCGTGAAGCGGATGTTTGTCTTTCTCCTATCAGCAATACATATGGATTAGCCGATGTTTGCAAGAGTGTAAACCCCGTTGCCACTACAACCAGCGCAATGATGAAGAGAGGAAATGATCTCATTCCTGCGGCCGGATAAAACAAGAAGCAACCGACTGCTGCCAATAATGTTCCCGCCAAAAGTCCTTTACGAAAGCCAATTTTATCAATTACCTTTCCAGATGGATAACCAGCAATAAAATAAGTGCTGTAAAATGCTACGTGAATAAATAGCGCCTGAAAAGGAGATAAACGGAAAACATCACTTAACTCATGTGTCAACGCTATGTTTAGCACCGTGATAAGTCCCCACATGAAAAAGAGGATAGACATTACAGAAAGTGCTTTGTTAAGGTTTACTTTTTTGTCGGTATACATGTTAAACTAGATTTTAAAAAACCAAAGACTGTTGATTGGTGATATACGTTGTATATTTATATAAAGTTATTTGACAATCCAATTTATTTAACCAATAATGCAAAAAAAATGATTTAACGACCGATGTTTATATTAAATACAACCTACATCACTACAAGAAACAACATTGACTCATGGAAAAAATGGCTGAAGGACGAAGCTTTTTTGGAGAGCAGTACCTTCAGGAAACCCGACTTCACGGTCTATCGAATCGGAGAAACAGCAGAAGAAGATCAGGCCAGCTTTGCCGTACAATTTCAATTTGAAAATATGACCATGCTCAATCTCTTTGAAGAGGAGTTGGCTCTAATTCATGAAAATAGTCTTGCCAAAAAATTTGGGGCTCAATGTTTATTTTTTACAACCGTATTAAGTCACGAAAAGATTTAAAATATACGATCATAATACAAAAACTAAATTTTTTCAAAGCCTGTATACGAATGCAATACTTTAGGCAACTTAATGCCATCTTCTGTTTGGTTGTTTTCTAACAACGCCGCTACAATGCGTGGAAGTGCCATGGCACTTCCATTGAGCGTATGCAACAGTTGTGTTTTTCCCTCTGTCGTTTTATAACGCAGTTTTAATCGATTGGATTGATACACTTCAAAGTTGCTCACCGAGCTTACCTCCAACCATCTTTTTTGTGCAGCTGAATATACTTCAAAATCAAACGTCAATGCGGATGTAAAGCTCATGTCTCCTCCGCATAATTTTAAAATACGGAAAGGCAACTCCAGCTTAGTCAGCAAAGTTGAAACGTGTGCTTTCATCTCTTCCAGTATAGCATAGGATTGTTCCGGATGAGAAATTTGAACAATTTCCACCTTATCAAACTGATGCAGCCTGTTCAATCCTCGTACATCTGCTCCCCAAGAACCCGCTTCCCTTCTGAAGCAAGGTGTATAGCCCACGTTCTTCACCGGCAATTGTTCTTCTTTCAAAATAACATCTCTGTATAAATTGGTAATCGGAACTTCAGCAGTCGGTATCAGGTACAAATCATCCGTTGCATCGTGATACATTTGACCGTCTTTATCCGGCAACTGACCCGTGGCAAAGCCTGATGCTGCATTGACCAGCACCGGTGGTTGAATTTCGATATAACCAGCCACAGTGGCCTCATCCAAGAAAAAGTTGATCAATGCTCTTTGGAGCTTTGCCCCCTTGTTTTTATAAACAGGGAATCCTGCTCCGGCAATTTTATTACCCAGTTCAAAATCAATGATGTCGTATTCTTTGATCAATTCCCAATGCGGTTTAGCCCGGTCAGATAAAGCAGGAACAATACCTGCTTTGTATACCTCTACATTTTCCTCAGGAGTTCTTCCTTCCGGTACCTGCGGACTAGGAACATTCGGTATACGAACCATAATGGCCAGAATGTCCTCTTCAATTTTTACCAATTGGTCTTGCAATCCTTTTAATACAGCTTTGTTTTCAGCCGTTTTAACTTTTAAATTTTCAGCCTCTTCTTTTTTGCCCGACTTCATCAATTCTCCAATCTGCCTAGCCAGTCCATTGGCCTCAGCCGACAACGAATCTGCCTTACCTTGCACTTCTCTGCGTTGTTGATCCAGTTGAAGAACGCTATCTATAAGCTTTTCAGCATCTTTTAGGTGTTTTTTACGCAATCCTAAAATAACGGCATCCTTTTGTTCTCTTATAAGATTAATCGGTAACATATCGTATTTTTGTAATAACGGTCACAAGTTAGAGAAAATGACCGAATTTTATAAACTATATAAGTATTCGAGAATATTAGCGAGGGTATTGACTTATAGTATAAATCGGTTTATTATTGCAATACCAAATACAACTGGTGAACATTCTTTGGTTCACATCTCCTTGAATACACTCACTTGATTTACTAACCTCTTATCTTTACACCT
>DATHPB010000147.1:0-2258 GCA_035484295.1 Cytophagaceae bacterium | reverse complement strand
TTCACTCCCTCCACTAAAACAAACTGTTCAACCTTGTAGGTATAGTTGACATCGTCGATATTGATCACACCATCTCTATCCAGAAATACACATTTCTTCTTATTCATTTCAATTTTATTAAATTCCTAGCGTTAGGGATTGAGGCATTGCTTGAGTTCTTTTTCTTTGGAGTTTCGCGACCGAATTCACCTGATCATTTTTCAAAGAAAAAAACGAGTGCCGAAAGCCCGGCCCGGAGGGAACGCCCTAACTTCTTTTGTCCATTCACTCTTTAATTCCTCTAAAAGAATTATCCTACTCCTCCCACACACATCTACTCAAAATTAATTAATATTGATCAAAACTTAATCATGATCGCAATAATAGGTGCAGGTATTTCGGGACTTACATTGGCGTATCGTTTGCAACAGCAAGGAACGCCTTATATACTTCTGGAATCCAGTGCAATGCCCGGTGGTTACATGCAATCCGAAACGTTTGCCAACAGAGTGCTGGAGAAAGGGCCCAATTCCATTTTAGCCGATGAACTCGTGTTGAATTTCATCAAAGAAATAGGATTGGACAAACAGGTCGTAAAAGCCAACACCATCAGTAAAAAACGATACGTGTATAAAAACGGAAGGTACCGCACGCTGCCCTCCGGTCCGCTGAGTCTATTGTTTAGCTCTTATTTTTCCTTCAGGCAACGACTTGCTATTTTCAAAGAATATTTCAACCGGCAACCCTATCGTAACGACAGCACATTATATGAATTGATCTGTGAACGCTTTGGCATAGAAGCCGCAGATTATGCCCTCGATCCTTTTGTATCAGGCGTGTATGCAGGCACTCCAAAGGAACTGCTCGCCGATCTTTGTTTCCCTGTATTAGGAAAAAACATAATCACCTACGGTTCCATTTTAAAAGGATTCATTAAAAACCCTCCGAAGAGAAGAACCTCGCTCACTTTTCAAAAAGGCATGAGCCAATTGATTCAAACGCTTGCTTCCAAAGTCAGCAATATCCGATACAACGCCGAAGTGGAAAGCATGAAGGAACATCATGGAAGCTGGACCTTGACATTGACTAATCAGGAAGAACTCTCTTGCAACAAAGTCGTATTCGCCCTTCCCGCCTATCGGGCAGCAAATATGGTACGTTCGTTTTCCTTGCCATGGGCCGAACGTCTTGCAGCTATTGAATACCCTATGGTCAGGAACATGCACCTCGTATTTAAGAAAGAACAGCTGGGCATTGAAACCAAAGGATTCGGAGCCTTACATCCTTCTGTAGAACCGTTGTTCACGGCCGGTGTTATTTGGAATTCCGCTACTTTCGACCAGCGAACACCGGACGATGAAATTTTATTGACATGCATTGTCACCGAAAAACGCACACCGCTTCTCAAAACAATGAACGAAACACAGGCACAAGAAATGATCGTGAAAGAGATCAAATCCTTGTATGGAGTGAAAGGAGAACCAGCTTTTGCACAAATAGGTACGTGGGAAAAAGGAATTCCTCAATACACAGGTAAGATGACAACTATTTTAAAGCACAGTGGAGAATTAGAAAAAATGAATGTTTATATTTGTTCCAATTGGCCCTATGGTATCAGCATCTCGGATTGCATACACCGTGCGCATGACCTGGCTGCCAAATGGAAGTCTTAATCCACCTGAACATGTCTTCGCCAGCATTAGTTGTCATTCCTACTTATAACGAATGTGAAAACATTGAAGCCTTGCTGCGCAGGATTTTTTCTCTGCCTGAACGTTTCGATGTGTTGATCATCGACGACGGATCTCCTGACGGTACTGCGGCAATCATTAAAGAACTTCAACCTGCTTTTCATGACCGACTTTTCCTCGTAGAAAGAAAGGGGAAACTGGGTTTAGGTACTGCTTACATTAAAGGATTTGAATGGGGATTGGAAAAACATTACCAATACATCTGCGAGATGGATGCAGACTTTTCCCACGATCCTGATGATCTTGTACAACTGTACCGCACTTGTATAGAACAAAAAGCGGATCTTGCGGTAGGTTCACGATACATCCATGGTGTTACCGTAGTCAACTGGCCCATCAGTCGTGTCTTGATGAGTTACTTCGCCAGCGTCTATGTACGCACTGTGACAGGCATGCCCGTACAAGACGCCACTGCAGGATTCAAATGCTATTCCAGTAAAGTACTCGCTGCTATTCCATACCAAGACGTGCAATTTCTGGGTTATGCCTTTCAAATTGAAATGAAATTCCTGACATGGAAGTACGGTT
>DATHPB010000146.1:0-2227 GCA_035484295.1 Cytophagaceae bacterium | reverse complement strand
TGCAACCGTTGAATTGGCAGAAGAGTTATTGGAAAATCATCACCATCCCACTGTATTGATTATAGGGGTTGGAGAAATGGGCGCAGACGTTGCTCGCAACATGATGAATTCTTCATTGAAAAATGTATTCATCACCAATCGCACAGAAACCAAGGCACAAATACTTGCGGAAGAATGCGGATTTCAATTCATGCCGTTTGGTCAATTACAGGAAGGCATTAAAAAGGCGGACTTGGTCATCAGCTCTGTAGCCTTGCCAGAACCTTTGATCAAGAAGGCAGACCTTGAACACTTGAATATCATTACCTATAAATATTTTGTAGACATCTCCGTACCTCGCTCTATAGCACCGGATGTTGAACAAATACCAGGAGTTATTCTATACGGCATCGATACCTTGCAAAATCGTTCCCAGGAAGCCATTGAGAAAAGACATCGTTCCATTCCTCATGTAGAACACATCATACAAGACGCTATCGAAGAGCTGAAAGAATGGTCGAAAGAAATGGTCGTTTCTCCTACCATTCAAAAATTAAAAAATGCACTGGAGCAAATCCGTAAGGAAGAAGTCTCCAGACATTTGAAATCGTTGAACAGTGATGAAGCTAAACGAGTAGAAGAAATCACGCGCAACATGATGCAAAAAATAATCAAATTACCGGTGCTTCAACTTAAAGCAGCTTGTAAACGAGGAGAAGCTGAAACTCTGATCGACGTATTGAACGACTTGTTTAATCTTGAGAAAGAATCTCAGGATCATTCCGCATAAACTGCCGTCTATGGCTATTTTTATTCGTCTTTTCTTTTCCCTTATTGGTGCGATATACTTTTCGTTTTCGCTTCATGCACAATCAATAATAACCTGTAGCTCCTGTGAAACACCAATCCTACACTCCGAACTATCAGTTCATGCGCGACTTACAAACGGGATGAGCATTTTCAAATGTCCTCAACAACTTGCCAATCTACGCGCTGTTTACAAATGGGGGGTGAGCGATCAGCAAGGCAATGTCATCGTATCACCAAACTGGGATTCTATAGGAGGCATTAGCAATCATCTGGTAGAAGTTTTCCAGTATCTGCCACAACGTAAAAGAGCTCCACTACGTGCCGGATTGATCTCTACACAGCAAAAAATCATCCTTCCTGTTTCCTATCGCTCCATACAACTGGTGAAGGGAACCTACTATCGCGTCAACAATGGCAAAGGATTTCAACTGTGGAAAGCGGACAAAGGATTTGTTTCCACCCTTTCTTACGACAGCATCATCTCATCGGCTGTAGGAATCTTGCTTTATACCGAATCCTTCTGTCATCGACTAGACAGTATTTCAAATAAAATAAACCAAGGACCTTACAGAGAATGGCTGGTCAATGACAACAACAGGATTTATGCAACGGTATACGATACATTATACATCTACCGCAACGGTGATCTTTCTTTGACTCCTTTATTGACTGATTCTATTGGAGGTTCTTCACGGGCAGATGAAATCGTTTTGTACAGAAACAATCGCAAGGTACCATTCCGGTTTGAACCATCGCAATTACCTGCTATCAAAGAAATGGATCCTATTCATCCTGCACCGCTAAGCACTTTACTGGACAGCACACTGATTAAAATAAAATTTCGCACGCAAGCCGACAGTTTAGTCCTCGTTGACGATTGGTTCTTGTACCGACGTAAAAACCTTTGGGGCTATGGCGATACCTTAGGCAACATCGGAGTAGGCGCACAATACGAAGAACTTCGCTACAAGCACAACAAGCGTTTAGCGATGAAGTACAAAGGCAAATGGGGATTTGTAGACGATCGTGAAAATTTCATTTTGCAACCGTATTACGACGAAGTAGGAGATTTCATTGATCAGGGAACATGGATCCGTCAAAATAAAAAATACAACTTTATCGATCTGCAAGGTAAAATATTAAACAGCAATTGGTACGAAAGCATTTCACTTACGGCAGGCAATAACTACCTGGTTCAATTGAAAGGCAAAATGGGATTAGTCGGCAAAGACGGGAGGGAAAAGATCGGTACACGCTATTTACAAGTGCTGGACTTCGGCGGTGGCTCTTGTCTTACTCAAACGGAAGATGGCAAATGGTTTTTAATGGACTATGCCGAGAATAGAATTTCAAAATACCCATACTCCAACGTAAAGTTTCTGCGTAAAAGCAAAGTCTATGTGTTGATGAAGTGAATTACTGATGCCTTACACACTGA
>DATHPB010000145.1:0-6552 GCA_035484295.1 Cytophagaceae bacterium | reverse complement strand
CTTTTTATTACGCGATCAGCAACCAGTTTAAAAGGTATAGTAAGTAAAGGAATAGAGAATTTCGGTTGTTCTAACCATTCATAACTGATGAATCGTGTCGAGGTTTGCATATTCCAAAAAGGATCGAAGTCTACCTTTGTCCGAAAGACCAGGGCCAAAGATCCCTCGGCCTCTTCTTCATCTGACAACGAAAGTCCTAATGCATTCAGCGAAGCACTGCCCTTCGCCCAGATTTTTAAAGGAACTCTGTATTGTATTTCATTACCGTAAAGTGACAATGTGATGGGACTGTATTTTTGCACCTTGACCATGAAGCCATCGTCTTCTATGTTGTTGTCTTCGTACAAAACACCTTCTGTGTACTTATTAGCCAGCGTTTGCATTTCCTGTATGGAAAAATCGAGGGGAATGACAAACGAAGACAATTGTGGGGAAAAAATCACCTCTTCGTACTTATCCTCGGGAGCCTTTGTTTGCAAGACTGTCCGGCATCCTCCAATTGCAAGGAAAAGTATGCCGGACAGTATGCAACTCAAACGATGCATATTTTATTTCAAGGGAATTTCAAATTGAACCAGCTCCACGAAGTCTTGTACACGGTCTTCAATTTCATCTGGCGTAAGATTTAACAAACGTTCCGTTCCGAACTTCTCCACACAAAAAGAAGCCATGGCGGACGCATGAATGATGGCTCTTTTCATATTGGCAAAAGAAACATCTTTTGTCTGTGCAATGTAACCGATGAATCCACCGGCAAACGTATCCCCCGCACCAGTAGGATCAAACACATCTTCGAGCGGTAACGCAGGAGCAAAAAACACTTGTTCTTTATTGAACAATAAGGCACCGTGTTCTCCTTTTTTTACAATCAAATACTTGGGACCCATGCTCAATATTTTCTTTGCTGCCTTGACCAAGGAATATTCTCCAGACAGTTGTCTTGCTTCTTCATCATTGATAGAAAGCACATCTACCATGGCAATTGTTTTCTTCAATTCATCCAGCGCAATTTCCATCCAGAAATTCATTGTATCCATTACGATCAGCTTCGGTCTGTTTTTCAAACGTTCAATCACCGAGCGTTGCACTTGCGGAGAAAGGTTTCCCAACATCAGGTATTCCGTATTTTGATATTCTTCCGGGATGGCAGGATCAAAGTCACCCAACACGTTCAACTCTGTGACCAACGTATCTCTTGAATTCATGTCGTTGTGATACCTGCCTGACCAGAAAAAAGTCTTCTCATTTTCCTTAATTTGCAGGCCGGCAGTGTTTACACCATGCTTCTTTAACAACTCAATGTCTTTTTGCGGGAAATCACCGCCCACTACAGCAACAAGATTGATAGGTTTATGGAAATACGAAGCGGAAAAACCAATGTAAGTGGCCGCTCCACCTACTATTTTATCTGTTTTGCCAAAGGGTGTTTCGATGGCGTCAAAAGCGACTGACCCTACTACTAACAAGCTCATTTTTGAATATTTTAATATGGATTTAAATATTATATTTAAAAGTAAAAATAAGTATTATAGACCTGAAGAAGACATGTTAAACAAGATTTATTTTTTAGTTCCTTCAGCTGCCTTACGGATCATTCTAATCTTGCTCACGGCCTTGTTTTATTCAACGGGAAGTCAGGCACAGGGATGTAGTGACGCCGGCTTTTGCACGATGGGAGCCATGCGTCCCAATCAACACTACAGTTCTAATGCACAAGTACAATTTCGCAGTGTGGAATTTTCGCAATACATTGGTTACACTAAATTTCATGACGTCATCCTGAATTATACCATTGACGCCAATGTGTCTATCGGTAAAAAAAATACCGTACAAGTTAAACTGCCCTATCAACTTGTTTATGGTGCCCTTGCCAATACCAGAGGAACAGGAGACATCTCGCTGAGCTTTACAAGAAACATTTTAGCCAAACGCAATTACCAAGTCAATGCTTCACTGGGAACAAAGATTCCGACGATGAATTCTGATCTCAAAACCGATGATGGCAGACCATTACCCGGCTATTATCAAACAAGCCTAGGCACTTATGACTTCATTGCAGGGATTTCATTTCTTACCAAAAACTGGCTCATCGCCACCGGTTACCAACAGGCACTGAATCACAACGGCAACGAATTTGTCTGGGCTGCCTGGACAGGCTCGGATAAGGAAACTAAAGCACGAGAATATCCGATAGGCAAAGATTTGTTAAGAGGAAAAGATATCATGTTGAGAGTAGAACGCAACTTTCGCTCTTCGAAATTTAATGCTTATGTAGGACTGCTCGGTATTTACCGCATCACCAGAGACCAAGTCTTTGATCCAGCCACCAAACTGGTTTTACCCAAAGACGGAACAACAGGATTGGCATTAACAGCCCTGGGAGGAGTAGGTTACAACATCTCTGTGAAGACGACCATCAAAGGTATGTTCGGTCAGCGTCTCGTGCAACGGGACATCAATCCTGACGGCCTATCCAGAGAATGGGTGCAAACGATAAGTGTTGAATACAAATTCTAATGTGCGCGACTATGAAACCATTCCTCTACTCATTTCTCGCTTTTTGTTTCTATACACCACTTAGTCAAGGCCAGTCTTACCAGGCAGAGATGTATCAAGCAGACTCTATCTTCTGGACAGGAGACTATCAATTCAGTAAAATCCTTTATCAGCAAGCTGCTCTGCAAGTGGCTGAAACAGACGTACTAAAATATTTTAGCGCCGTGCAAAAATACAGTGAGTGCATGGTACGGCAAGGTCTGTTTGAACAAGCCGAACAAGAATTGACAACAGCTTTGCAAAATTGTCCGGTTACTGCTCTTGCAGAAAAGGCCGCGCTACTGAATACATTAAGTCTTTCCAAAATTGGTGAAGGCATATACGACGAAGCAGAAGAAGCATTAGACAAAAGCATTGCCTTAACAAGCAATATCCAAGAATGGAAAAACAGTTTGGCAGACAGTTACAACAACCTGAGCATCTTATACTGGACCACAGGCAATAATGAAAAAGCCATGGAGTATGCACTGCAAGCCATGGAACTTCGTCGAGGCATATACGGTGAGAAATCTCCTTTCACCGCTGGCTCCTACATGAACCTCGGATTGATTCTCCAACACAACGATCCGGAACAAGCCATCGCTTATTACGACAAAGCCATTCAGATATACTCCGATATTTTTCAACCCAATCATCCATTGATCGCCAGTGCACTGATCAACAAAGGAATTGTATACCAAAACGAACAGACATACAATTCCTCTTTGGATCAGTTCGAAAAAGCGCTGGCCATCATTGAAACCTCTGTAGGGAAAACCCATATCAATTATGCATTTACCTTGTCGCACATCGGCAACGTGTATTTACAAACAGACAAACCGGATCAAGCACAGCAATACCAATTGCAGGCCTTGTCGATCTTCACGGCCAATGTAGGCGACCGCCATCCGGAAGTGGCGGAATGTTACAATGAATTGGCAGCGATTCAACTGTACAAGCACCGATACAAAGAGGCTTTAGACTATTACCAGCAATCACTCATTGCCAATTCATTTAAATTTTCTAATAAAAACATCTATTCCAATCCGTTCTGTGCAGACGGTATTCATGCAGACTTGATGTTGACTACGCTTTTTTTGAAAGCACAGGCATTGGAGGAAAAACATGTAAAGAAAGACTTGAAAGTGAAAGACCTTCAGTTTGCCTTGCATACCTTATGTTGCGCAGATAGCCTGTCGGAGAACATACGTCATAGGCGTACCCATAAAAAAGACAAAGTAGAACTCGGTAAGTTGACCAACGACATCTACGAACAAGCCATTCACTTGTGCATCGTACTTTCTGAAATTACGCTTCATAAAAAATCATACGAGGAACAAGCATTTCTTTTCTCAGAAAAAAACAAAGCGGCTGTTCTACTTGAAGCCATCTCCGATGCCAAGGCAAAATCTTTTTCCGGATTACCAGACGAACTATTAAAAAAAGAAAGCGACATCAAGAATCGCATGTCTTATGGTGAAGAGATGCTGAAGAAAGCAAGCACCGATGTGGACAAAGCGCAATGGCGCACTTTTGTGTTGAAAGAAAACCGATTATACGAAGACTATATTGAAAAACTGGAAAAAGATTTTCCGGCATATTACGATTTAAAATACAGTAAAAACAAGCTCACTGTAAAAGACATTCAATCCAAGTTGCCGGACAGCACGCTGCTTTTTCATTATTTTGTTTCGGACAAATACAATACCGTTTATTTATTTATGGTTGGTCCCAACAAATTCACCTTGATTCAAAAAAGCAAAGCGGAAACCTTCGATAAGGAATTAACAGCCTGGAGAAACAGTATCCGTTACCGCATAAAGGACCAGTACATTCTTTTCGGAAACCAGTTGAGCGAACAACTTCTTCCTCACAAAATCCCAGAGCAGACAACGCTCGTTGTCATACCAGACGGTCGGTTAAGCGCTATACCATTTGAAGCCTTATTCACTCAACAGGCAAAAGAAAAAACAGAACTTCCGTTGTTGTTAAAACGTGCAGCCATTTCATATAACTACTCTGCTTCTTTATATTTGGAAAGTTTACAAAAAAGCAAAACCGGTTGTTCGAGTGGAAATGTACTGCTTTGCGCTCCGGTTTCTTTTCAGGGAAAGATGAATGATCTTCCGGGCACACAACAGGAGGTACAAGGATTAGCCAGTACATTCGAACATAAAGGATTTGTGGTGCAATCTTTTCTAAACGAACAGGCAAATGAAAGTGCGGTAAAAAAAGCGAGCAGCAAGCAATGGAGTTACATCCATTGGGCGACGCACGGTTTGGTCAATGAAACCGATCCCGATTTATCCAAAATCATCTTTCATGGCAGTCAAGACGACGATGGAGATTTACTCTCAGGAGAACTTTACAACCTGAACTTGAAATCAGAATTGATCACGCTCTCTGCCTGTCAAACGGGCTTGGGTAAAGTCACCAAAGGAGAAGGATTGATCGGCTTGTCAAGAGCTCTACTCTATGCTGGAGCCAGCAATTTGATCGTATCGTTATGGAATGTTTCGGACCAGGCTACGGGACAATTGATGAGCAACCTTTATACAAACATCCTTCAAAACACTGATTGTATCAATTACGCCAAAGCATTGCAGCAGGCAAAATTGAATCTGTTGCGAAACAAAGAAACGAATGAGCCCTATTTTTGGGCACCGTTTATATTAATTGGAAAATAAAATTCAGTATACTGTTATGGCTAATCGATCATTGCCATTCTTTGAAACGGCTTGCTTTGATCAAAGATATAACGATAGGTAGCATGTGTCTTGCGGATAGTGCCTCCGGCAGACTCAGCGACACGCATCATCTTAGGATTGAAATCTCCAATCCAGTTCATTTCAAATTCTGTATAGCGACCCATGGGTTGTATTTTCTTTGCGGCAGCCATCACGATGGCACCTTCCAGGCCTCGACCCTGAAACTCAGGAATAACACCGAAAGCCACGCCAAACATTTTCTTGCAAGCGCCGGTCCATTTGTAGTACAAGAATTTCAGTTTCGCCACAATGTCCCATTTACCTTTTAGTTTGCCATTAAGGTTTTTAAACAATTGATTCAACTCCGGAATCATGATAAAAAAAGCGGTCGGCTCATCGTTATAGTAAGCAAACCAAACAATTTCTTCATCCAGCACAGGTTTTAACTGATTCATGATCGACATGGCCTGCGCCTTGGGCATTTCACGTACCCCTGAATGTTTCGCCCAGGCTTTATTGTAGATATAACGGAAATCTTCTGCATACTTTTCCAATTGATTTTTTCGGATATGTTCAAACCTGAACAATGGATCACGTGCAATGCGATCTGCTTTCTGCTGATAGACTTCAGGCAGCTTGCCTTCAACAGGCCTCCAATACGTGTACTGTTGAAAATATTCCCTGAATCCGTAATTTTCAAACAGTGTTTTATAATACTTGTGATGATAAGGCATGCAATAATTGGGTTCATAAAACCCATCGATCAGCAAACCCCACCATTTGTCTCGTTCACCAAAATTGATCGGACCGTCCATGGCTTCCATTCCGCGTTCGGTTAACCATACTTTAGCGACATCAAACAATGTATTTGCCGCTGCTGCATCGTCTATGCATTCAAAGAAGCCCATGCCACCGGTAGCATACTCCGAAGTTTTGGCCGTCTTCTTATTGATGAAAGCCGCCACTCGTCCTATAGGTTGTTGGTTGTCGTTGTACAACACCCAACGTGTACATTCCCCATGCCTGAAAAATTTGTTGACTTCTGTATCGAATACATCTTCAATGTCACTGTTTAAAGGACGTATCCAATTGGTTTCTCCTTTATAGAGGTCAACCGGAAACAACAGGAAATCTTTTATTTCTTTGGAAGACTTAACTTCTTTGAGGGTCATTTTGTTAGAGATTAGAATTCACGAATGTGAATATAACATTACTTGCCGGTATAATAAAGAAAGCAAAAATCGCTAATGTCTTTACAATGAAGCCCATTCTCCAGTACCTGAAGAATAAATATTTTTTTTAAGAGATT
>DATHPB010000144.1:0-4482 GCA_035484295.1 Cytophagaceae bacterium | reverse complement strand
TGTTTTTCAATTGCCCTCGCTGGCTTCCTCGGAAACGGTGGTTTATTTGCGTTTGTACTCCAAACATGAAATTTACCTTTACGGCTTGATACGAAGCGTACAGCGTTACGTGAGCTATACCTCACACGAATATTTTTATGTTTCTATTTTCTATGGAATTCTTTTGGCGCTTGCCATTTATAATTTCCTGATGTTATTGACGGTGCGTGATAGAGACAACTCCTACATCTATTACATTCTGTATGTCATGAGTACCGGTTTTTACTCTCTCTCTCGTGACGGAATGGGCTTTCAGTTTGTATGGCCGAACTATCCTTTTCTCAATACGTTTGCAGAACCCCTTGGACTGTATTGCATTGCCATCACGCTACTGCTGTATGCGAAAGAGTTTTTAAATACGCGCATCAATAACCCATTGTTAAATAAACTGATCATCGTTACGGTAATCGTGCGGACGCTGGTGTTTGTGTTTGGACTTACAGTATCCGGGCAATTTACGCGCGACATCTACATGGATTTTCCACTCATGCTGCTCGCATACGTAGCGGGTTTCCTGAGTTATAAGAAAGGATATAAAGCTTCGCGTTATTACATCATAGGCTTTACGTTTTTGTTTGTTGATTTCTGCATCATATTGCTCGAAGCGTTTGGCGTAGTGATCAACGATGTACTGGCTTTTTATTCCTTCAATATTGGTGTAGTCATTCAACTGGTTGTTTTTTCTATTGCTCTGGCAG
This sequence comes from Cytophagaceae bacterium, assembly GCA_035484295.1. Lineage (GTDB taxonomy): Bacteria > Bacteroidota > Bacteroidia > Cytophagales > Cytophagaceae > JACMQM01. The sequence continues at coordinate 3,745 of DATHPB010000144.1, read as the reverse complement.
ACCGTATCCGGTTGATTATTCGTGAAAAAAATATAGCGCAGGAAACATTGATCCTGCAATTGAAAACACAAGAGGCTTACAAAGACCTTCTCAATTTGCAACTGGAAGAAAAGGTAAAGGAACGTACAGCAGAGCTGGAAGAAAAAAACAACCAGCTGGATTCCTTTGTTTACAAGGCTTCCCACGACATCAAAGGACCCTTGCGTTCCTTGATGGGATTGACAAAAGTGGGCATGGTGGATTTTGAAAAAATGCCGGAGGTGTCGATATACTTTCAGCACATCATGAAAACAGCGACCAAACTTGACGTGATCCTGGAAGACTTGCTGACCTTCACCAAACTGAAGACGGCTCAGCTCAAGAAGACAAGGATTGATGCGCGGACCATGATACAAGACATCCTGGAAACATTCAGTCATTTTAATGGATTTGAACGGTTGAAGATCTCCATGGATATTCAAGAGGAAGAACCATTCGTTACAGATGAAAAAACACTGTATTCCATTTTGCAGAATCTCATTGAAAATGCCATCAAATACCAGGATAGCCATAAGGAAGAATCGTGGTTGAACATTACCATCATCGCTACCACGACACAAACAACCATCTCATTTGAGGACAATGGTTCCGGTATAAGCGAGAGTCATCTGGCAAAAATATTTGATATGTTTTATAAGGTCAATGATAAGTCTATAGGATCTGGTTTGGGGCTTTATATTTTGAAACAAGCCGTGCAAAAATTGCCAGGTACCGTTCAGGTAAAGAGCATACAAGGGAAAGGCAGTACCTTTACCATTGTGCTTCCCAATGAACCCTTGCTTACATGATCAAATTTATTGATAGTCATATCCCTATTTTTCGTCTATAAATAACGACTCTTCTTCTATTGTGCTTTTAATACCACCCTATAATGAGCATTTTTACAGGATAGGCTGAATTCAGATATGCTTGATACCATTAAGTCCTGGAAAAAATCAGAAACATTGCTGCACATTATCTTGTGGTCGATTCTGTTTTTGTTTCCTTTTTTGATATCGGGTGGTGAACGTGAACCGATGAAATGGAATTCCATTTTCGGTATTGCTTTGTTGCCCTTGATTCTCTATGCCATTGTCTTTTATTTCAACTATTATTTTTTGATTGACCGTTATTGGTTTGCCAAATACTTCATGGCATTTACTCTGGTGAATCTTTTGCTCTTTGTTGCGGGTATTATCGTGATCGATTACCTCAGAGATGAATTCATTCCGGACAGGCAGCCGCATTATCGACTGGCTTCTTTTTCCAATAAGACCATCTGGAATTATTCACGTGTTCTGATTTCGTATGTACTGACCATAGGTGCTTCTGTATCCATTAAGATGACCAAGAACTGGCTGGATTTCGAAGACAAGAAAAAGCAACTGGAAAACGAACAACTTAAATCAGAGTTGAGCGGATTGAAATACCAGTTGCAGCCTCATTTCTTTTTCAATACACTGAATAACATTTATGCGCTGGTCGATGCCTCTCCGGAACAGTCTAAAGAAGCACTGCATCAGCTGAGCAAGATGATGAGGTACTTGTTGTACGAGACAGACGGTGAAACGACGTTGCTTTCCAAGGAAATCAACTTTACCATCAGTTACATTGAATTGATGAAGATGAGAGTGCCCAAGCACGTAAAAATCTCTTATCGATTTCCCTCTGATTGTAGAGAAGTGGAAGTATTGCATCTGCTCTTTATTTCACTGGTTGAAAATGCCTTCAAACACGGGATCAGTTCTCAGGAATCTTTTATCGATATACAATGTGGTGTTTCAGAAGACAGGGTCCGTTTTCATGTGCGAAACAGCAATTTCCCTAAACAGGAGTCAGACCGCAGCGGCTCTGGCATAGGAATGGGAAATCTGAGAAAAAGAATCGAGTTGAATGATTCGCTTCACTATGAATTTAAAACGTTTGTAGAAGGAGATACCTACCATGCTATCATAGAAGTAAAATCATGAAAAAGATAAGCTGTTTAATTGTAGACGATGAACCGCTGGCGCTTGACCTGATAGAACGTTATGTCATGCAAACACCTTTCATGGAGTTGAAGGGAAGATGCCACAGCCCTCTGGAAGCCATGTCTATCATGGGAGAGGAAAGCATCGACCTACTTTTCCTCGATATACAGATGCTCGACATGACGGGCATAGAATTTTCCAGGACGCTGAAAAATGGTCCTAAATTTATTTTCACTACAGCCTTTGAAAAATATGCATTGGAAGGGTTCAGAGTGGATGCGCTGGATTACTTGTTGAAACCATTCAGCTATGAAGAGTTTTTGAAGTCTGCCGGTAAAGCAAAAGAATGGTTTGATCGTGCTGATGTTGTAAGAGAATCAGAAGAAATAAGATCGCCTTATATTTTTGTCAAGTCCGAATACAAACTTATTCGTATTAATCTGGCAGATATCTTATACATTGAAGGATTAAAAGATTATGTAAAGATCTACCTTCATGATAAACCTGCACCTGTATTGTCATTGATGAGCATGAAAGCCATTGAAGAGCAATTGCCGGTTTTCGATTTCATGCGCATTCATCGTTCTTTTATCATTAACCTGAGCAAGATAGAATCTGTTGAACGTGGAAAAGTAAAAATCAAGGACATGTACATGCCTGTAGCAGATAATTACAAACAACGTTTTCAGGAGTTCATCAACAAAAGCAGTTTTTAATGTCACGTTTTGACGAGTATTTTTTTTTCTGTGGCAAACTTTTTTTTGTTGTTCTGTTTTCATGGTGTTGCCATAACAATGCTTATGCACAACAAGCTGTTGTATCGGGCTTTCTAAAAGATAAGACGGATAACTATCCATTGGTGGACGGTACGGTAGTGATCTTAAGACAAACGGACTCAAGCCTGGTAATGGCACCTGCAACAACGGATCTGAACGGCAAGTTTTCTTTTTTTGCTGTTCCCAATGGAAAATTTCTACTCAAATGTTTATACATAGGATACAAGGAAGTCATGAAACCCATTACTGTAGAAAATAATAGTTTGTCACTGGGAATCGTTGGAATGACCGCAAATGCAGCTGAAGATCAGATCACGGTAACAGTTGTACGGTCTTTTACACAAAAGGGCGATACGACAGAGTTTCATGCGGATGCATTTAAAACAAATCCCGATGCTACCGCAGAAGATCTTGTTACTAAGATGCCTGGTGTGACAATACAAAATGGAACTGTACAGGCACAAGGCGAAAATGTGGCTAAAGTACTGGTAGATGGGAAACCTTTCTTTGGTGATGATCCTTCTACGGTGTTGAAAAATTTACAGGCAGAAGTCATCGATAAGATTCAGGTGTTTGATCAGCTCAGTGACCAGTCGCAGTTTACAGGATTTGATGACGGTAATAGAACGAAGACCATCAATATCATTACCAAACCTGATAAACGCGACGGCAATTTCGGAAAAGTATATGCGGGTTACGGATACGACGATGTATACAGAGCAGGGGGAAATGTAAATGTTTTTAAAGGAGATCGTCGTATCAGTGTATTGGGGCAAAGTAATAACATTAACGAACAGAATTTTTCTACAGACGATTTGTTAGGAGTAACGAGCTCTTCTTCTCAAAGCGGAAGAGGTGGAGGTAACACTGGAGGAGGAAATGGAGGAGGTAGTTTTGGCAGACCTGGAGGTAGCAATGATAATTTTCTGGTCAATGTGCAAGGTGGTGTTTCCAAGACCAATGCCATCGGATTGAATTATA
>DATHPB010000143.1:0-3288 GCA_035484295.1 Cytophagaceae bacterium | reverse complement strand
TGTTCATCGTAATGATAAATTCTTTCATTGAACGCATGGTTATGTTCAATCGTCTGCTTGATGCTTGTCAGGAAGTTTCCGGTATAACTGTATTCTTCGATTTCTAATGTGTCTCCATTTTGTTTGAATTGGATTTTGCCTGTTACAAGTGTATCCTGATAGGTTACACGTTCTCTTAAAAATCCTTTTTCTTTCTGATAGGTGTTCAGGTATTCCGGAGACTGCTGCAAGCTGTAGGCATCGTTATAACTCATAAGGTTTTCGATTTTACCCTGCGATTCGTATACCTGACAACTTCTGGTCTGAGTTGCGAGATCATAGCTATAGTCATGGATCTCAAAGCCGCTGTGGGAGTCTGACCAGGTATAGTTGGTCAGCTGATCGTTGGTGTACGTGTAGGTTAAGATCTGACTGAAGCCGTTTTGCGGATAAATCTTGCGAAAGATAAGGTGTTGTTTTTCATCGAACTGCTGAATGTCGACCGTATCGTCTCCGTTGAGTGTGACGATCGATCGGAGCCTGCGGGGTTGTTGAGCCACCACCAGTGTAGCAAGAAAAAATAATGCAAGGAGTATGAAATGCTTCATGTGTTTATGGAATGATAAGCAAATACTGATTTCTGTAAGATCGTTTGGTTTGAAATCAAAATAAAAGTTATTACGATCCTATAAATATAAAGAAAAATCCGGCAAGAAGGTGAAGTACTATTTGAGTAATGGGAGATGATCGATCAATCCATTCAATGAGAAGACTAATGACTTTTGTGTTTGAAACGGTAGTTTTTTAAAATGACTATCTGCTTCCTACTCCTTTGATCAATTTATAAGTCTAAGCATTCGGCAACGTAAACCAAAACGTAGCACCTTGCCCGGGTTCTGCTTTGGCAGAGATTGTACCACCGTGTTTGTTGATGATGCGTTGTACTGTAGCTAAACCTACTCCGGTACCTTCAAACTCTTCGCTGCTGTGCAAACGTTGAAACACTCCGAATAGCTTATGTGCATACTGCATGTCGAACCCTTGTCCGTTGTCTTTGATGGTATACATTACCTGATTGTTTTTGACTTCTGAGCTGATCTCCACAACCGGGTGTTCTTTTTTGGAAGAATATTTAATGGCATTTGAAAGAAGATTGATGAGTACTTGCTTCATCAATGCATAGTCTCCTTTTACGGGATACAATTTGTTTACGTGTATGTCTGCCTTATGCGGGGTCGTATAATTGAAATCGTTCAGTATTTCCTGCACGAGGTTATTCATGTCAAGCTCCGTTTTCATGATGGCCTTTTTTCCTATCCGGGCAAAAGACAGCAAGTCATCAATCAACTGTCCCATCTTCTTGGCATTTTTCTGAACCGCAGCCAGCACTCTTTTTCCTTCCTGGTCAAACAGTGGATTGAAGTTTTCTTCCAGGATGCTGATGTAACCGTTGATCGCACGCAGAGGTGCCATAAGGTCATGAGAGACGGAATAAGAAAATGCTTCCAGTTCCTTATTGACGGCTTCCAGTTGCTGAATCTGTGCTTCGATGATTTGTTGCTGTTCGAATATTTTGGTGATGTCAATGAAGAATGCAACGAGGTATTGTTCTCCGTCTATCTCCATCAATTCAATGGAAGATAGAGTGTGCACAACATCACCGCTTTTGGCTATGCACCTGACATAGTCATTTTGTAACCGTCCTTTTTCTTGGATGAGTTGACCGACCTTGGCTGATTCCTCTAAATCTAAAATGCCGACTTCGATGGATGAGTGTCCGATGATTTCATCCTCTGTGTAGTTGAATTTTTCCAGGAAAGCGTGATTCACTTTTTTGTACCGTCGTTGCGGTGTAGTCATACTCATGCAGATCGGACTGTTGTCAAACAACTGTAAAAAACCTTTTCTACTTTCTTGGAGCAATTTGACGGCCTGGTCCAGGCTCTTGATGTCGTTGCTGTCGGAGAATATATTCATGGTGTATTCTTTTACGGCCTGCAGATGAATGAACACTTCATGGAAGCGTCGGGAATGTATGTTAAAACAGTGAAAAGCCTCACGTTGGCGAGGCATGTTAAGGTACGTATTTTATTTTAACCCCTGCATTTGTAGAAAAAAAATTATAACAGCAGGTCTTTCATTCGCAATACATAACCGCTGTGAATGCCTTCGTGATAAAGCAGGTAACTCAATGCATCCTCTATAGTGGATACTTCTATGCCATAGACGTCCTCTATGCGAGTGGCTTTTGTATACTCGTTAAAAAGTTTCTTTTCAAGATCTTCCTGCAATTGATCGATAGAACGAATAAACAATTCCTTGATCACCTCCACTTCAGTGGTGTTGATGTATTGATCGGGTTTGGTACTGGACAGGAAAGGAGAAAAATACTTGTCACCGATGGTAATAGCTTGTTGAGCTCTTTTATAACAAAGGGTTTGTTGCGCGGCCATCATATGTCCCAGGTTCCAAATGATGTTGTTGTGATAACCGGATGGAATTTTGTTGAGTTGTTCCGTAGTCAAACCATTGATCTGGGCCAATAACCAAAGTCTGAATCTTTTTATTTTTTCTACTTCTTTATTCATCTTGGCAATGATTAAATAAGAATTGTTTATTTCTTTTGCGCTACAAACCGGATCACAGAACCTTTTCCGTTATGAAACTGACCTTCGTTCAATTCTATTTCGGTTTCCATTAATTCCTTGAAATCGTAATTCGGGAAATCCGACGTTATTTCATCTATTGAAAACAGGGATGCTATGTCTTTGGGACCGCCTACTTTTTCATTTTTTGCAAGGTAGGCGAGGTGATTTTTACTGAAAGCTTCAAAGATGACCGTACCGCCTTTGCGTAAAGACTGGTCTAATGTGCGATGAATAGAAGATTTTATGCTGGCAGGGAAATGCGCATACACAAGTGCTATCGCATCAAATTGTTCGTCGGTATACTTCAACGATTGCAATTCACCGACTTTGTAATCAATGGTGACGTTGTTTTTCTCTGCCAGGTACAAGGCCTTCTTTTGTCCTTCACTGCTGATGTCAAAGGCAAATACATTCCAGCCTGACTTCGCTGCATACACGGCATTGCGTCCTTCTCCTTCTGCAGGGAAAAGAATGGTTCCTGCGGCTAACCGGTTGAGTTGTTCTTTTAAGTAATTGTTCGGTTGTTCACCATAAGCAAATTCTGCTTTGCTGTATCGGTCGTTCCATCTGTCGGTCCACGCGTCTTGCATAGCTGTGATTTATTCGGTTGATATGGAAAATAAAACAGCACCGATAAAGGTGCTGTTTGCCGTAGAACTGA
>DATHPB010000142.1:0-2593 GCA_035484295.1 Cytophagaceae bacterium | reverse complement strand
TACTGTTTTTATTTTACTTGTTACTTTATTGTTTCTCTTGTACCGCTATTTTGGGAAGGAAAGGAAAAGTTTGTGGTTTTTATCTTTTGTCATTTTGTTGCAATACTTTGATATTTCCATGGATGGTTTTATCCTGAGTAGTAACGACCGGGAATATATATCACCGATAGATACGTTGAGTCAGGAACAGATACTCGCTTCTCGTTCGGTTAAGTTTCTTGGAAAGGGATTCAATATGGAAATTGCGGCGTTTTCTTTGTTGCATAATAAACCACTTAACATGTTTTATATTTCCCGTGAACCGAGTGATTTGACTATTAAAAGAATGGAACAAGAGTTAATCGATTTGAAAAACGGAAAGTTAAATCCGAAAGATTTGTACCTGATTTCACCTCCTGACTTACCATTGAATGTATCGTTTGATGTACACAACTTTTATGATCGAATGTTATCAATTACTCCAGCATCTTATCATTCAACAAAAGATGTTGGGATACGATTAATTCATAAGCAAAGTGATTCTCTTGCTACTCTCGTACGACAAATTAAAACGAGTGCATTGGTATTGGTAAGCGTTAGAGAAGATGCCTATGCACAGATGCCAGAGTTCTTTAAACACACTATGGATTCTTTGTACCATACTGAATTGAATAAGCTCACGTGGAGAGATTCTTATGTTGCAGTATTCAGTCAGGGTAAGTTGGTAAAAGAAATACTAGGAGCTGATAATCTAATTGTAGAATACACCGGATCTATAATGAACTATAGTCTTTACCTCAAAAGCAAAGGTTTTGACCTGGTAAGTGAATCGAGCATTCGTGTGAATGGAGTGAGCCATTCTTTGAATCTGAATGGGTTGAATGTAAGTGTGCTGGAAAAGGAGGGAGGGGATTGGAGTATTTATAATTACAATACATCTTCTCAGCTTTATACTTACTAATTATAAAATAAAAAAGGTTCTGATATTTATCAGAACCTTTAGAGTAGCGAAGACGGGAGTTGAACCCGTGACCTCAGGGTTATGAATCCTGCGCTCTAACCAACTGAGCTACCTCGCCATTTTATAAATTGGGAGTGCGAAACTACGATCTATTTTAGAAATATAAAATAGATTTTATTAATAAATTGCAGTAGTGTGTTGAATAAAGCCCGGTGCTTTGGTTTGATGCTGTTTTTTTTTGTAGTATTAGAAGCTTATTTTTTTAATAACCAGCTTATTTTTAGGTATATGTTCTCATTTTTTGCAAAGCAATGTGCCATTGCACTATGCTTTAGTGTAAGTTCCTCCATGGCTCAGACTTTATCTTCGGGAGATGTTGTTATTGTGGGTTATGATTTTAAAGATCCTGATGAATTCTCGTTGCTTACCCTGGTGGATTTATCACCAGGTACCAGTTTTTATATTACGGATTGTGGCTGGGATTCTAATTTATCTGCTTTTCGAACCGGAGAGGGTTTGATTAGCTATACTGTTCCTTCGACCGGGATTACAGCTGGAAGCCAGATTCATTATCCGGCAGATGCCGGTTTTGTGACACAAGGTATAAGTGGTTTCTTTGGGTTGTCTGTGGCAGGTGATCAGCTGTTGGTCTTTCAGGGAACCTTTGTCAATCCCCGGTTTATATTTGGATTGACAGATTATGACGGAGGTTGGCTAAGTACCTCTGTCTCTCCGACCAATCAAACTTCCCATCGACCTCCAGGCCTTATCGATGGACAAAATGCTTTGGCCCTTAATCAATACATCAATGCTCAGTTTGAATGTTCCTATCCTTTTTCTAGCAGACAGGAATTTTTAAACAGACTGACTGATCCACATCAATGGATTAAGTCAAGGGATAGGGTGACACTGCCTATTATGGGTTGCGGATTTGATGACCTTTTAGAGCAGCATATCGCTTGGAGTTATCGGATGGAAGATGCTCATACGATTTTTTTATCTGTTCAATCCACTAACATTCATAACATTCATCAGGAAACAATCAATTGGTTGCTTTACGAGGATGGTAAAGAGCTTGCATTATCCTGTCAAAAACTGAACAATGAAAGCTATGTATGTGAACTTCCGAAAACTAACAGTGAATTGCTGATAAAGCCTTGCCGCGACAACCAATACTGTGAATACTATAAAAAAATCGATTGGATTAAAAACGTTGGTATAAGCTGGACATTGCATGAGTCAGGGCATGTAGAAATCATGTTTACAGAAATGCAAAAGCCTTTTTCTTTTGCTCTGTATGATACTAAAGGAAGAGTGCTTTTAACAGAAAATAAAGAAGCAGCTCAGACATTTGACCTCAAGGGATTATCACCTGGTTTCTATATCCTAAACATTGTATTGACGAGTACTGAACACAAGATTTCAATCTGTGTTCCTAATTAAAGACAAAGACGAAAGGATAGTAAGTTGACTTCATGTGGAATTGATTTTTAATTGCTAGTTTAGCAACTTCTTAAACAGCTTGCCGAGATGATCAAAAAACTTGATCTGCTTATCTTTAAATCCTTCATCGTCAACTTTGCGATGACGGTGTCTGTCATTACATTTATTTTTCTTACCCAAACAATCCTTAGCCATCTGGATGACTTGATA
>DATHPB010000141.1:0-9926 GCA_035484295.1 Cytophagaceae bacterium | reverse complement strand
TCTTTCTCTTCAAATACAACAGCCTAAGCTTTGTGCTTTTTACCTTACCACTTACATTGCTGGGTTCTTATTTATCTTTCAATGTCAAGTGGGCAGCCTTTCTTAACTTTCATCAAAAACTAGTTGCATTACTCTTACTGATCATTTCTTTCGGGATTTTATCCGGCTTGTTTCTGGACATCTATGAGCAGCACATCATCTCCGGAATGTCTATTGACGCCATCAACAATGCCTTCTTAATGGCAATCAGTGCGTTTGTGTTACTCAATATCTCCATCAGCATATTAGTATTATTATTCAGTTTACCGACGTCCTCTGTTTTTGAACAAAAGTTTGGCGAAGTGATGTTGTTTCAAAAACTTCATCAATCCATACAAGTCGGAGAGACAGAAAAAGAAATTCACAAAGCTTTGCTTGAAAGCTGCTGTGATTCGGCATTAGCTACCGGTGGCTGGTTGGAAATAACGGACAATAATGGGAGGATCACCAGTTTCGAAAATAATGGTATCGACCATATCGATGCTTTCAATTTCAAAAACCTTTTGCGTAAAAACCACATCAAGATCACCAGTGAACCTCAATACATAAAAGACGTAAAATCCCTTTCTCACCTTCAAAAAATAAATACCAATCGTTACAAGTCTTTATTACTTCTTCCTCTTTTATCCGGTCAACATCGTTTAGGTACACTGGTCTTATTGAAAGACAAAGTAAATGCATTCGATAAAGAGATGGTCGATATGATCATTACGTTTATGAGTCAAGCTGCTATTGCCATTCAAAATTCCAGATTAATGGGACAGGCATTAGAGACAGAGCGTTACAGGGAGGAACTAAAAATTGCCAAACAAGTACAAGAACGTTTGTTGCCTGACATTCCTCATTATTCCTCCGACATCGAAATTGCAGTACTTACCGGTGGAGCAACAGATGTAGGGGGAGATTATTATGATTTTTACAAAGACAAAGCCGGTGATATCACTGTTGTATTGGGAGACGTTTCCGGACACGGGACCAGTGCCGCTTTCAATATGGCTCAAACCAAAGGCATATTTCAAAGCCTGGTTCAATTAAACCTTGATCCCATAGATTTTCTCCGCTACACCAATACCGCTCTATCCAGATGCTTTGAGAAAAGTACATTTCTTACACTTATTGTCATAAAGATCAATCCTAAGGAAAAGACCCTACAGATTGCACGTGCAGGACATTGTCTCCCTCTTTTTTACTCTAACAAACAAACCGAATACATTGAATCAAAAGGTACAGGCCTGGGTGTAGTAAGGGGAAAAGACTACGCTTCTTTCATTGAATGTAAAATACTTCCCTACCATCCGGGAGATAGTCTGTTATTATATACGGATGGCATAGTGGAGTCCAGCAACAAAAAGGGTGAACTGTTTGGGACTGATCGTTTAAAGAATGTATTCATCAATTATAAAGAAATGAAAGCCAATAGCCTCCTTGAGAAGATCTTTCAAGAGACAAAAGCTTTTTCAGGTAAAAACGAACCTGAAGACGACAGCACGCTTCTTTTATTGAAATTTGTTTAGACTTATACCGTTTATTATTTTACTTACCATTTGTATCACTTAACAACGTTTTTTTATAGTTATGAACATAAGTGCAAACAAAGAAGATAAGACCTACGTAATAACCATTGATGGGGAAATTGATGCAAGTTCTAGTATAGAATTAGATTCGGCCATCTCCGAAGCCATAAAAAAAGGAGAACGAAAGATTTTAGTAGACTGCGCCAATTTAAATTACATTTCATCCGCTGGTTTGGGTGTATTTATGTCATATCTCGAAGATTTTGAGGATCAAGGCATTAAAATTGCACTTTACCAGATGAACGACAAAGTAAAAAGTGTTTTTGAAATCTTGGGACTGGTTGATCTCATAGACATTGTCCCAACGCGAGAAGAAGCTGAAAAAATTGTAGAATAGATTTGACACACAAAATCACCATACCGTGCCATACATCAAAGTTGAAAGACGTTAGAGATTTCGTTTCTGAAGTTATAAGAGTGTTCTACCTCTCTGAAAAAGAGCAGTTTTTACTCGTTTTAGCCATAGATGAGATTTGCGCAAACCGTATTTTACATTCCAACCATAACGATACCAATAGACAGTTGGAAGTAGAAATAGCCTCCCAGGATGATGGGGCTGTTATTTTTTGCATAAAGGATGAGGGTGATTTTTTTGACCTTAACCATACGGACATCATTCCGGTAGATCGTTTGGTGAAAGACCGTCGTAAAGGCGGTTTAGGCGTTTCTTTGATCAAAAAAATCATTGATTCTGTGGAGGTTTTCAAAGAAGGGCATTATACCATCCACCGTCTGATTAAAAAATCCAGCGTTACCTCCCAATTTTAAGATTGCGCCTTCGTTATCTTCTTGGATTTTATTGTGAAAAAAAATTAGTAAACTTGTATTCAAACAATTTATACCAAGATTATGAATAAACCTTTTTGGATCTTAATACCTTTAGTTTTTGTATTTGCCTGTAAATCAAACCAACCTACTACCAATAACACTACTAAGCCACAAGGTACCGTCTTGGGTACTATAGGTTCTGATCCTATCCTTTCTGATGACTTTAGCTACGTGTACACCAAAAATAACGTTAATGCTGAAAATGCTTATGCCGAAAGCAGCCTAAAGGAATACATGAACTTGTATGTTAACTTCCGTTTGAAAGTGAAAGAAGCTGAAGCAATGGGTCTTGATACAAGCAAGGCCTTTAAAGCGGAGTTAGACGGCTATAAAAAACAATTGGCACAACCGTATCTTACGGAAAAAGAAGTCACTCAACAACTCGTTCGTGAAGCATACGAACGCATGAAGGAAGAGGTAAGAGCATCTCATATTCTTATCATTGTCAAACCAGACGCTGATCCAAAAGACACTTTGATTGCTTACAACAAAATCAAAAGTATCAGAGAAAAGGCATTGAAAGGAGAACCTTTCGACAAATTGGCCAAAGCAAATTCAGAAGATCCTTCTGCTGCATCCAATGCTGGAGACTTGGGTTATTTCACTGCCTTGCAAATGGTCTATCCTTTTGAAGATGCTGCATACAAAACACCGGTAGGTTCTATCTCCAACATTGTACGTACTCGCTTTGGATACCATATTTTAAAAGTAACTGGACGCAGACCTTCTCAAGGGGAAGTGAGAACTGCGCATATCATGATTAGATATACTACCGGGGGAAGTGTAGAGGATTCATTGAATGCATATCGTAAAATAGAAGAAATTTCCAAAAAACTAGCAGCCGGTGAACCGTGGTCAACCATGGTAAAAACGTTTTCAGAAGACGTACAATCCCGAGAAAAAAATGGAGAACTTCCATGGTTCTCTACTGGTCGTATGATTGCCTCCTTTGAAGATGCCGCCTTTGCACTTAAGAACCCTGGAGACATCTCTCAACCGGTACTTACACCTTATGGATGGCATATCATCAAGTTATTAGAGAAAAAAGGACTTGCTCCGTTTGAAGAATTAGAGCCTACTTTAAAACAAAAGGTAAACCGTGATTCTCGCTCAGAACTGAATAAAAAGGCATTTCTTGATCGCATCAAAAAAGAAGATGCTTTCAAAGAAAACACAGCCAACGTTAATGCAACGATGCTCCTAGCCGATAGCTCGTTAACCAAAGGTGCATGGAAATACGATGCAACCGATACCAAAAACAAAAAGACTGTTTTGTTTACGATTAAGAACGATTCTTATTCCCGTCTTGACTTCTATGATTTCATTCGTACAAAACAAAAAGGCAGAAAAGATATCACTCCTACTGTTTATATGAATCAATTGTATAACCAATATGTGGAAGAAACATTGACCAAGTGGGAGGAAAATCACCTCTCTGAAAAATATGTTGATTACCGCATGCTGGTGAAGGAATACCGCGATGGAATTTTATTATTTCAATTAATGGATCAAAAAGTCTGGTCAAAAGCTGTAGAGGACACAACTGGTTTGCGTGCATTCTTCAATGAGAACAGAAGCAAGTATCAATGGAAAGAACGTTCAAAGGCAACTATTCTTAGTGCCTCTTCTAAAGAAACTTTAGCCAAGGTTCAGGAGGAATTAAAGTCTCCTGATTATGAAGTAACAGATCCTGCCGGAACAGATTTAAAATACGATAAAAATAAAGTAGCGATTCCGGAAGAAAGCATTTCTTCTTTAGATAAGATCGTCACCTCATTATTGAGAGACAAAAAACTAGTACTATATCTGGTGGAGACTCCTGTAAAAAATGAAAGTGTGACAACCGGTAGTAGAAAAGATTCTCTGATACAATATTTCGTTTCTAAAGGAATTCCGGAAAACCGCATCAACAGCAGTATTTCGAGCAATCATAATTCTTCTAGTGCTTTGGTAAAAATATATTTGCGCACAACGTCTAAAAAATCTATCGAACTGCGTTACACGGCTAAAAATCCTTTGGCACTTCAAATTACAGAAGGTCTTTATCAAAAAGGAGAAAATGAATGGGTGGACAAATCAGAGAAAAAACAGGGATCTTATTCTTTTGAAGACAAGGATCGTTTCTATCTAGTCATTATCGACAAAATTGAAGCACCTCGTCCTAAAGAATTGGAAGAGTGTAAAGGAATCGTCATCTCTGACTACCAAAACTATTTGGAGAAAAAATGGTTGGATGAGTTAAAAACAAAATATCCCGTGAACATCAACGAAGCGGAACTGAATAAAATGGTAAAAACGAGCAACACCACAAAATAAAGTTGACTTCACTGTATATCCGATTGCTTAAATTTTGAAGAAGTTTTTAATGATTATAATGGTGTACACCTCTCTGGGGTGTACACTTGTCTTTGGACAGATGGTAGACAAAATTGTTGCGAAAGTAGACAATTACATTGTACTAAAATCTGAACTGGAAGTTGCGTACATGCAATTTTTGCAAAGTCAGGAAGCAAAGTTTGCTCCGGACAAAAGTAAAATCAAATGTACTATCTTAGAATCCCTTGTCATCAATAAACTACTTCTTGCAAAAGCTGAATTAGACTCTGTCACTGTCGATAAACAGGCAGTGGAAAGTCAACTCGATCGACGCATGCAGTATTTCATTTCTCAGTTCGGTTCAGAAAAAAAACTAGAGGATTTTTACAAAAAATCTGTAGACGATTTAAAAGCTGATTTGCGTAGGCAAGTTCGCGATCAGATGATCATAGAAAAAATGCAGGGGCAGATTACTTCGGGATTGAAAATCACACCTGTTCAAGTAGAAAAATTTTACAAAGCCATTCCTAAAGACAGTCTTCCTTTTTTTTCCACGGAGGTTGAAGTCGGTCAGATTGTACGTACCGCAGAAATTAGCAAGGAGCAGCGTACCCTATTCCTTGCTAAGGCAAATGACATTCGCCAAAGACTTTTGCAAGGGGAAGATTTTTGCGCACTGGCCAAAAGGTATTCAGAAGATCCTGGTTCAGCCAAGCAATGCGGAGAGTTGGGTTTTTTCAAAAAAGGTGACTTGGTAAAACCTTACGAATCGATGGCTTATAAACTTCAACCCGGAGAAATTTCTGAAGTAGTAGAATCTGAATTTGGCTACCACATTATCCAACTGATTGAACGCCGGGGAACAGAATACAATACAAGACATATCTTAATCAAACCAAGTTCGTCATTGAGAGATCTTTCTCATGCAGAGAAATTTCTAGACAGCTTAAGAAATCTGATTCTCCAGGACAGTATTACATTTGAAAAAGCCGCCAAGGAATATTCCGTAGACAAAGTAACTAAAAATAATGGGGGAATGTTTTTGGATGAATCCGGCAGTTCTCGCATCCCAATGGAAAAAATTGATCCGGGTGTTTTCTTCGTGATCGATACAGTAAAAGTAGGAGCGATATCGCGACCTGTAAGGTTTCGCACAGAAGATAATCAAGAAGCCGTGCGCATCATTTATTACAAATCCAAAACTCCTGCTCATCAAGCCAACTTGAAAGACGATTATCAAAAAATATACAATGCCGCCCTGGACGAGCAAAAAAATACGGCCATTAATAAATGGTTTGACAAAACAAAGGACGAAGTATATATTGATGTAGATTCAGAGTTCGACTCCTGTAATTTATTAAAAAAAGAATAGCATGATAGAGGAATTAAACGACGTAGAAAAAGCAAAGTCTTTACATCTTGCTTATGAAAAACTGACCAAAGAAATTTCTCAGGTAATCATTGGCCAGGAAGAAGCAATTCAGCTTTTATTAACCGCTATTTTTTGTCAAGGCCACTGCCTGTTGGTCGGAGTTCCTGGATTGGCAAAAACGCTTTTAATCAACACGATTGCATCTTCACTGGATCTTAAATTTAAACGCATCCAGTTTACGCCAGACTTAATGCCCTCTGATATATTAGGATCAGAGACCTTAGACCAAAACAGACAATTCCAATTCATTAAAGGACCTATCTTCTCCAACATTATCCTGGCGGATGAGATCAACAGAACACCTCCTAAGACACAAGCTGCCTTACTTGAAGCCATGCAGGAGTATTCGGTGACTGTTGCAGGTCAACATCATAACTTGGAGAAACCTTTCTTTGTACTGGCAACGCAAAACCCGATTGAACAAGAAGGAACATATCCATTACCGGAAGCACAACTAGATCGTTTCATGTTTAATCTTCGCATCAAATATCCTTCTTATCAATCGGAAGTTGATATCGTACGCAATACAACAGGTGCAGAAAAGAAAACAGCAAAACCTATACTTTCAGCAAGTGAAATCATTGCTTATCAAAACCTCGTGCGCAAAGTACCGGTTGCAGACAATGTGATCGAGTATGCCGTAAAATTGGTACACTTGACAAGACCAGCAGAACCAATGGCCGCAGACATTGCCAAAAAATATTTAGAATGGGGAGCAGGTCCAAGAGCATCACAAAATTTAATCATGGCTGCAAAGTGTCATGCCTTATTAAACGGCAAATATTCTCCGGATATAGAAGACGTACAACAGATTGCCATTCCCGTGCTAAGACACCGTTTGATTAAAAATTTTAAAGCGGAAGCGGAAGGCGTAGAAATTGAAACCATCATCAATACTTTAATGTCCCTATAAACCGTGTCATCAGAAGAACTTTCTTTTGAAGCGTATTGCAGGAAAAAAAAGATAGATCCTGACTTGTTTCTGCAATCCGATCCGGTGCGGTTTGAAGAATGGAAAACTATTTTTAATCAAGTTCATCCTGATAGTTTCACCGAACAAAAGAAATTTTTGATCAATCCTATTCGAAAAAAATACTTGCTGATTGCTGCCGAAGAAAAAACTAAAAATGAAGATGCGGCAAAAGTCAAACCTCTTGTAAAAATTCCTCCAATCAAAAACAGCTCCTGAGTAACAGTTATTCAGGAGCTGTATTGTTTTGTTTTTTTTCTTCTTTTTCTTCCAAATGAGCAATGGCACTGCCATCATTGGAAAGTAAAATCTTCAATTTGTTTTTCAAGTCATTCTTCGCCAACACAGGGAATATTTTCCCGTTGTAGGCAAGTGACGTATTTCCCGTTTCTTCGGAAACAATCAATACCACACTGTCTGTTACTTCTGTAATACCGATGGCCGCACGATGCCTGAGTCCAAGATGTGCAGGAATTTCCTCGTTTTCTGAAACAGGTAAAATACAGCGGGCAGCTTTGATGCGATTATTGGTAACTATAACAGATCCGTCATGCAAAGGACTATATTTTTGGAAGATCGCAATCAATAGCCTTTTGGAAAGTTCTGCGTCCAATATATCTCCTGACTCTGCATAAAATTTCAATTCGGAAGTTTTAGCAAACACGATTAAAGCACCTGTTTTGGTAGAGGATAAGATGTTCGCACTTTCTATGATGGCATTGATGTTGAACTGTTCTTCCGTTTCTTTTTCCTTTTTGGAAAACATTTCCTTCAACATTGTTTTGCTATTGAAATTGGTTGTTTTACCAATGAGCATTAAGAATTTTCTAATTTCTTGTTGAAACAAAATAAAGGCAGCAATGACTCCTACCCCAATGAACTGGCCTAGTATGCGCTGTAGTAAATGCATGCCCACCACCTTTACCAAAAGGTATACAGAATAGACCAATAGCACGCCCAAAAATATTTTGACAGCGACACTTCCTTTGAGCAATCGATAAACTTGATACAACAACAAGCTTACCAAAATGATATCCAGAATATCGATCCATGTTACTTCCAGAAACCCCAAGAAAAATAAAAACATCATCGACCTCGTAGTTTACGGTACAAAGTTATACTTTCTATTGCTTCTTTCACATCATGTACCCTCAAAATATCCGCTCCTTTCAGTAAAGCAGTCATGTGTAAGGCGGTTGTTCCATTCAACGACTCAGAAGAGGTTTGATTCAGTGATTTATAAATCATCGATTTCCTGGACAGTCCCACCAGAATCAGGCGTTGAAGAGGTTTCAATACTTCCATCTGATCTAGCAATTCATAATTCTGCTCTACTGTTTTTGCAAAACCAAAGCCAGGATCTACTATCAAATCAGACAAGCCTTCCTCTCTAGCTTGTTTATTCACTTCTACAAAATAATCCAAAATATCAGGCGCAATACGATTATACTGTGTGAGGCTCTGCATTGTACCCGGTGTTCCCCTCATGTGCATGGCAATATAAGGTGCCTTATGAGCCGTGGCTACACGCAATATCTTTCGATCTAGGTTACCTCCCGAAATGTCATTGATGATATCCGCACCTTCTTCTAAACTACGGTAAGCAATTTCAGACCGATAAGTATCGATGGATAAAAAACGATGGGGATAATGTTTCTTGATGTTTTTTATGACAGGCTGAAGTCTTTTCCATTCTTCCTCTTCAGACACCTCTTCTGCACCCGGTCTGGATGAAAAAGCCCCTAAATCAACAATAAGAGCCCCTTCTTCATATAAAAAGCTTGCCTGATCCAGTACCTTTGCCACTGAATGGTATTTGCCGCCATCGTAAAAAGAATCCGGAGTCAAATTTAAAATGCCCATAACCACAGGGCTTTGGACTATCCACATTTTTCCACGCACATTTAATACCTTTTTTTTCGGAAAAAATGTATCTTTCAATTCCATATCGCTTTTAAAACCTAACGCTAATTTAACCTTTGAATTCTAAAACCATAGACTCCTACCAGGCAATCGTTGCAAAATGCCGGTCTTTATTTCATAAAAAAACACTGGATTATGGAACAGCGTGGAGGATTCTCCGTCTTTCTTCCATTACAGACCAAATATTTATAAAGGCCCAGCGTATCCGTTCCATTCAGGAAAAGGGCAAACAACTGGTAGAAGAAGACATTACTTCTGAATTTATCGGAATCATCAATTATTGTGTGATCGCTCTTATTCAAATGGAATTGACGGATCAGGATCCTTTTGAATTGCCTGCCGAACAGGTCATGAAATCTTACGACGAAAAAATAAATCATACCATCGAGCTTTTCCAACGTAAAAATCATGATTATGGAGAAGCCTGGAGGGAGATGCGTATCAGCTCTATCACTGATATCATACTGATGAAACTGCTTCGTGTGAAACAAATAGAAGATAACAAAGGCAAGACATTAGCGTCTGAAGGTGTGGATGCCAACTATCAGGACATGATCAACTATTCTGTGTTTTGTCTCATCAAAATGGAATTTGACAAATAAGATATGCTAAGATTCATTTTTAATAGACTTCTGTATGGTACTGTCGTTCTTTTAGGAACAGTCATTGTCGTTTTCTTTATATTCAACGTATTACCTGGCGATCCAGTAAACATGATGGCCGGCCAGCGTACAGACGTGGCAACCCGCGAGGCGATCTCAGAAGAATTAGGATTAAGCCTCCCGATACACAAGCAATTGTTTTTTTACCTCAATGATCTTTCCCCTATCTCTCTTCATGAACA
>DATHPB010000140.1:0-2382 GCA_035484295.1 Cytophagaceae bacterium | reverse complement strand
TGATTGCATCCATATAGATATGGACGATTAAGACAGACGAATATTTTAAGACTTGAAATCTTTTTCATGGATCGAACAAAAAATGCCTCTTTTTTATTTAAAGCCCAAATTGACTAAAACATCTTTCCTTAAATATAATTTTCTATTTTCGTATTCCAAGCCTATAGTAATCTACTTTTACTTCATGAACTGGATCTTATCGCATCGTTATGTTTTGATCACTTTTTGTGGCTTAACTCTACTCTGGTTTATCGGGATGAATTTGATGATTCGTTTTAATCCTGAGCAACTGATCATAGGACAATGGCAGGAAAGCAAATGGTCCTATGAAAAAATCGATACCAAAGATTTCGCTTACCGCGACGTGAAGCCAGTACGCAAACATCAATCCGAATCATGGAAATTTGTTGAAGGCAATCAACTCTATTTTTATAGAAAGACCATCTTATCCAGTAAAGCAAAATGGAAGATCAAAGGCCGTGGTCATGTGCTACAACTAACCTACGAAGATGGTGATACGGAACTTTACAACATCAAAGAACTCAATGAACACCGGCTTATCCTTAATTTCGATACCGGACTGGAATCAAGAGGAATCGCACAATTGGTGTTTGTAAAATTCAATCCTTGATAATATTTAACAACTGATGGAAAATAAAAAGCTAAACAGCAATCTTTTGTTGGGAGCCACTACTGCGGCGGCGGCAGCAATGGTCAATGCAGCCAGTGTAATCATCTTTTTCGCCTATACCTCCAACATAACCGGACATGTGGTTACGCTAGCCGTTGAATTGGCAAAAGGTCATTGGTATCAGGCGAATATTGTATTCATTTGGCTATTGCTTTTTTTCGGAGGGTCATTTGTTTCCCAATTGCTGATCAGAGGCCTGGACAAAATCGGACCTTTTATCTCTCATTCCGCTCCAATAGTTCTGGAAATTGCAGCTTTATTAGTTATAAGTACATACGGACATCTTTATTACAATGAAACGCTTCAAGAAACGGAAATATTGATCGCATCCTTACTCTTCTGTATGGGGCTTCAAAACGGTATGGTAGCAACCTTATCGGACAATCAGGTAAAAACAACTCATCTTACCGGTCTCATAACCGATCTGGGAAGAGAAGTAGCTTCTTCTTTTTTTGAAAGAGACAGAACGCAGGGTTTAATGAACAAATTAAAACTGCATGTTACAATTTTGGTGTTTTATCTTATTGGGGGATTGGTGGGAGGCGTACTCTTTTTGTCGCTTGATTTTATAGTCTTTTACTTGGTTGTCGCTCTTCTTGCTTTTGTATTGTATGTTCATTTAGAAAGCTTAAGAGAGAAAAATCCTTAACTCCATACAAACAAAAAGCTGCCCTTGTGAGGCAGCCCTTGTTAAACCAACAACTATGAAAAATATTAACCCAAATAAGGCTTTAACGCTTTACTTCGGGAAGTATGTCTTAGTCTTCTAATTGCCTTTTCTTTAATTTGACGAACACGCTCACGTGTCAAATTAAACTTTTCACCGATTTCTTCCAATGTCATGGAATGCTCTCCATTCAACCCAAAGTAAAGTGAAATCACATCCGCCTCACGTTGCGTCAAGGTAGATAATGCTCTTTGCACTTCTCTACGCAAAGAATCATTCATTAAACCTGTATCTGGAGAACCTTCGTTTTGATTTTCCAACACATCCAACAAACTATTTTCTTCACCTTGTACAAAAGGAGCATCCATGGATACATGACGACCGGAAATTTTCAAGGTATCAACAACCTCCGCTGTAGTTACTTCCAATACTTCTGCCAATTCATCCGGAGACGGCTCACGCTCGAATTTTTGTTCCAATTCTGAAAACGTCTTGGATATTTTATTTAAAGAGCCTACTCTGTTCAATGGCAAGCGAACGATACGAGATTGCTCAGCAAGAGCTTGCAAGATAGACTGTCGAATCCACCATACCGCGTAAGATATAAACTTAAATCCTCTTGTTTCATCAAAACGTTGTGCTGCTTTAATCAATCCCAAATTTCCTTCATTGATCAAGTCTCCTAAAGAAAGTCCTTGATTCTGATACTGCTTAGCAACAGAAACAACGAATCGAAGGTTCGCTTTAGTCAATTTTTCAAGCGCCAATTGGTCTCCTTCTCTAATTCTTTTAGCTAAATCTACCTCCTCATCCGGTGTTAACAAATCTACCTTACCAATTTCCTGCAAGTACTTGTCTAAAGACTGACTCTCACGGTTGGTGATCTGTTTACTGATTTTTAGTTGTCTCATTGAATGATGTAAGCCTTTTTATATTTCCTTAAACTCAATCTATTAACGCAATTTACAGCAAAAAAGTTGTTCTACTGACCAGACACTTCATTTTTCTCAGGCTTAGGAATAAG
>DATHPB010000139.1:0-3999 GCA_035484295.1 Cytophagaceae bacterium | reverse complement strand
CCGATTTTTGGAAAAACCTAAAAGTTTCCGGAGAAGCAGGTGAATTGAATCCCAACCTCGAAAGAGCCGGACGCGTGGCCGATTTCTTGGAGCTTGGAGAATTGATGGTAGTGGATGCATTGAACCGTAACGAATCATGCGGCGGCCACTTCCGCGAAGAATACCAAACCGATGAAAACGAAGCGCAGCGCGACGACGATCACTACGCTTACGTAGCGGCATGGGAATACAAAGGCGATAACCAGCCGGAAGAATTGCACAAGGAAGAACTTGTGTTTGAAAATGTTAAACTCACTCAAAGAAGCTACAAATAGATATGGCAGGCAATATGAACATTACCCTAAAAGTATGGCGCCAAAAAAACGCCAACACCAAAGGCAAATTGGTTAGCTACGAAGCAAAAGATGTTTCTCCTGATATGTCTTTCTTGGAGATGATCGATGAGGTCAATGAAGTATTGATCAAGAAGGGTGACGAGCCAATCGCTTTTGATCACGATTGCCGCGAAGGTATTTGCGGTATGTGCTCTATGGTGATCGACGGAAGACCTCATGGTCCTAAGGAAGGCATCACGACCTGTCAATTGCACATGAGAAGTTTCAAAGACGGTGACACCATTACGATCGAACCATGGAGAGCGAAAGGATTCCCTGTAGTGAAAGATTTGGTAGTAGACCGTTCTGCTTTTGACCGTATCATTCAGGCAGGTGGTTACATCTCTGTCAATACCGGTGTAACGATCGATGCGAATGCCATCGCTATTTCAAAACAAGATTCAGATAAGGCATTTGATGCAGCCACCTGTATCGGTTGCGGGGCTTGTGTAGCAGCATGTAAAAATGCTTCTGCCATGTTGTTCCTTTCTGCGAAAGTATCTCAACTGTCCTTATTACCGCAAGGACATCCGGAACGTAAATCTCGCGTGGAAAACATGCTGCAACAAATGGAAGACGAAGGTTTCGGTAACTGTTCTAACACAGGCGCATGTTCTGTAGAATGTCCGAAAGAAATCGGACAGGAACACATCGCTCGCTTGAACCGTGAGTTCATTGCTGCGAAAGCAAGTTCGGAGAACGTATAAGCACCAAATCAATATAGAATAAGAGAAAAGGCTGTTTCCAAAGAACAGCCTTTTCTATATACACTGTTTTTTAATTGTTAAGAATGACAAAAATCTACGCTGCGAATTCTCTTCCAGGAACAAAAACTATTTTTGCAGCGTTGTAGGACACCTCTTCTTATTACTTTTATTCTAATGACCAAACAAACATACCTTTCTCTTATTCTCATTCTCGGTACACTTACAGCCCTTGTTCCTTTTACAGTTGACATGTACTTGCCAGGCTTTCCAGGCATTGCCAAAGACTTGCATACGGATGTAGCCAGCGTAGGACTTTCTCTATCCAGTTTCTTTATTGGGATATCACTGGGACAATTGTTGTATGGTCCATTGTTGGATCGCTATGGAAGAAAAATGCCATTGTATTGTGGACTCCTTGTGTATGTAATCGCTTCGATTTCCTGCATTTGGGTAACAAACATCACAGAGCTCATTATCCTGCGCTTTGTTCAAGCCATTGGTAGCTGCGTAGCAGGTGTCGCTTCCATGGCTATGGTTAGAGATTTATTTCCCGTCAAAGATTCCGCTAAGGTTTTCTCATTGTTGATGTTAATGGTAGGATTATCTCCTATGCTTGCTCCCACGATTGGTGGGTATGTTACAGCCGAAGCCGGATGGCACGCTGTATTTCTTACATTAGCGGGAATGGGAGTATTTGTTATACTGGCTGTATTTTTCTTTTTACCCAATAGCTATACACCCGATACAACCATTTCTTTAAAACCCACCGCAATCATAGGCAATTTTATGTTAGTACTGCGTGAACCGGCCTTCTATACTTATGCCTTCACTGGAGCTATAGCGTTTGGAGGTTTGTTTGCATATGTAGCAAGTTCTCCGCTTGTTTTCATGGAAGTCTTTCATGTCAACGGAAAAGTGTACGGTTGGATTTTTGCCTTTCTTTCTATTGCTTTTATTGGTTCCAATCAAATCAACACTTTACTGCTCTCTCGTTACCGCAGCGAACAGATTGTTAAAGCTTCGTTAATCGCTATGTGTAGCGTGATGGTTCTTTTTCTTATTCTGACAATAAGTGGTGTGTTAGGGCTTTATGGAACAATAACTTTTTTATTCCTTTACCTTTGCTTCCTGGGCCTTATCAATCCGAATACAGCGGCCTTGTCCTTAGCTCCATTTAGCAAAAATGCAGGTTCTGCTTCTGCCTTATTGGGAGCGTTACAAATGTGTATGGGAACTGTTGCCTCTGTTGGGGTCAGTGTGTTCACAACACCTTCAGTAATTCCTATGATTTCAATCATTGGTATTACTTCTTTAGGCGCTTTAGCTATATTAGTAATTGGTAAAAGAAAAAGTAACCTAATCGTTTCCGATCATTCAAAATAAAAAAGCAAGTTTGCGCATTCACCGTCGGCACACTCATAATTTTTTCTGGAAAAAATGTTATGTGACTCGTAAGAGTTCAGATAAAGCATTTTTTATATAATCCATGAGCATAGGTCGGCCATTGACAGCGTAGGCAAACTTGCCTAACAAAGATACGGCAATGGCTGTGCAGATACAAATTTAATTTCACCGCTTCCTTATACAAAAAAAGAGCGCTCTTCTAAAGCCGCTCTTCCGATCTTATTCTTACATTTTTCAAGTGTTAATGAGAAAAGTGAATGTTTATGAATTCACACCCACAATTCTCAATCACACATTAAATCTATACTTGGTGTTAAAAACACCGTTACTTTTATATCTATCACTCTTTCGCTTGATTCACAATAAAACTTCCATGTCCACTCCTGAAACGATTCAAATGTAGACGTTAAATCTGTATCAAATTTGAATATTCTATTGCCAATTAGAGGTATAAAACATTCTAAAACACACCCTTTATAATTATATTGTATTAAGCAAGTCATATATTCTCTAAATTCGCTTTCATACCGTCATAAATTTATTACTTCGATGTTTGCATTTTTTTCCTACCGCTTGTTACTCAATCTTTCTTTTCAAGTACTACTTGCTATCCTTGCAGGTATACTGCTTGGACATTTTGCTCCGCAGACCGCAATGAAGATGGAAACACTGGGTACAGGTTTTATAACACTCATCAAGTTATTTATCGGCCCCATCGTATTCCTGACCATTGTAACTGGAATCAGTGGAATGAGTGATTTAAAAAAAGCGGGACGTATAGGCTTTAAATCCTTAGTGTATTTTGAAATCATCACTACACTTGCTTTAGCCATAGGCATCGCCTTGGCTTATTTATTAAAGCCAGGACATCTTAATAAAAATAATCTGTCTGTTCAGGATTCCAGTAAATATACACAACAAGCGTCCCATTCATTTGATTGGGGACATTTCTTTTCATCTAATGTTATGTTGCAAGTATTATGCATTGCTGTACTGACCGGTATATTTTTACATTTCTCCAATCGTCAACAGCAGATATCAAATACATTAAATCAAATTTCTTTCTATGTTTTTAAAGCATTAAAGTACGTCATGTACCTTGCTCCTATCGCAGCCTTTGGAGGTATGGCTTATACGATTGGCAAGTTTGGATGGCATACGCTCCTTCCCCTTGTCGGCTTAATGGCGAGTGTTTATTTGACTATGTTTCTATTTGTATTTGTAATACTCGGAGGCATTCTTCGATATTATAAAATGAGCATTCTCGCTTTATTAAAAAGCATTAAAGAAGAATTGTTACTTGTATTAGGAACTTCTTCTTCCGAAAGTGCATTACCGTCTGTAATGCAAAAAATGGAACAGCTAGGATGCAGTAAATCCGTAGTGGGTTTAGTTATCCCAACCGGATATTCCTTCAACCTTGATGGTACTTCCATCTACCTTTCGATGTCTGTGATCTTTCTGGCTCAGTTGTATAACATACCGATTACATTTACTGAGATCATTACCATTAT
>DATHPB010000138.1:0-4917 GCA_035484295.1 Cytophagaceae bacterium | reverse complement strand
ACGCGCGATGATCCGAACCCTGTTCATCTCCTATGCCTGTATAATTGGTCGAGTGATTGCCTTTACCTGATTTCTTTAGTTTGCCAAATATTTCATCGAGCGCACTTGTCCTTATTTTCTGTTCGCTTTTCGGAGTGATTTTGATTTCTCCTTTTTCTCCCACTTCAGAAATATAACCCTTGCTTTTCAAGTCATCAATAAAATTACCGATGCCGTAATCCTTATCGGTGAGATGATATTGCTTGTCTAAATTGGTCAGCCAGCTTAACGATTCTGCTACATCACCACCACTCATGGTTACGAGTTCCAAAAATATTTTCAGCAAGTCGTCAAATTTGTTTTCCTCTTTTGTCTTGGGAGGAATGTATTCTGTGAAACGGTAGCCTACCATATATGCGCTGATTTTATGAAGGTGTGTTCTCCTAACAGACTTATTGATTGTTTTGTTTCAGTTGCCAAAACTATTCTTACGCATCCAACACGTCCGGAATGGAGGCATCGTGACCATCGTCGTACTTATTGGGACCATTGTCTCCTCTCGAGAAAATAAGGACCAGAAAAAATAAAGGGATGATTTGGTACCATCCGTTTTTATTTAAATCGTGACAACGTTTGGCGCCTTGCGCCCATAAAATCCAAAGCAAGGGGATGTAGATCAAAATTAAAAACGGGTACATTTCTACAGAAGTATTGATAATGAACGCCATGATCACATAAATAAAAAACGTAATGACATACTCTGTTCTGCGAATGCGACCGTTGAATGAAAAAGGTGCTTTGAACATGATCTCTGAGGGTTAAAACGTTAAATTTCTTTTCAAGTGTTACTGACTATACATTGTACTTATCTGCCCATCCTACCATGGCACCGAGAATCGGCATCAATTCTTCTCCCGCTTCCGCCAGACTGTACTCCACGTGTGGTGGTACAACCGGCATGGCTTTGCGGATGACCAGTTTATCTGCTTCCAGTTCTTTCAAGTGTTGGATCAACATTTTTTCACTGATGTTAGGGATGGATTTCTTCAATTCTCCATAACGCTTGGTACCGCTCATGAGCTGAAAAATAATCAATGGTTTCCATCTTCCTCCTATTTTACTCAATGTAAATGTCACCGGACAAGAAATAAGGGCTTGTTCTTTATTGAGTTGATTGGTTGAGGAAAGTTTTATTGCAGTCATACCTATACCTACTTTAGGGTGAGTACTTGTGTAAAAGTAAGTACAAATATACTTTTGTTTATCACTCAACCAAATCTTTTTAAGATTATGAAATACATCATCACAGGATCACTCGGAAACATCAGTAAACCATTAACTCAAAAATTATTGGCTGCGGGTCACGACGTAACGGTTATTACCAGCAAAGAAAGCAATCGGTCAGCCATAGAAGCCTTAGGTGCTAAAGCAGCAGTAGGTACCATAGAAGATGTGGCTTTCCTGACTAAAACATTTACCGGAGCGGATGCAGTTTATACTATGGTTCCTCCGCACTTTAGCGCACAAGACTGGAAAGGGTATATTGGCAAGATGGGACAAAATTATGCAGAGGCTATAAAGGCTTCCGGTGTTAAGCACGTGGTGAACTTAAGCAGCATCGGCGCTCACATGCCGGAAGGTTGCGGGCCCGTCAGTGGAATTTACCGTGTGGAACAAGCGCTGAACAAACTAGAAGGTGTTGACATCCTTCATTTGCGTCCGGGTAATTTCTATACAAATCTCTATGCCAATATCGGCATGATCAAAGGTGCGAGCATCATTGGAGGAAATTATGGTAACAATACTAAAATCGTATTGGTACATCCGACCGATATTGCTGCAGTTGCTGCAGAAGAATTAACCCGGCTTTCCTTTAAAGGAAAAAGCTTCCGCTACATTGCCAGCGACGAACGCAGCACAACAGACCTGGCTAAGGTATTGGGAGCAGCGATAGGAAAAGCCGATTTGCCATGGATCGACTTCAAGGACGAAGATAGCTTGAGTGGCATAATTGGTGCGGGTTTACCCGAAGAGATCGCTAAAAACTATGTAGAGATGGGACAAGCCATCAGAAACGGGAAAATGTTTGAAGACTACCACAAACATCCGGTCGCTTTGTCGAAAACGAAACTCGAAGATTTCGCGAAGGAGTTTGCTGCAGTATATAAAGCATCGTAACCTTAAATTATCCTGTCGAATCAAAAAGAGAAACAAAATGCGTCCGCTTTTGTTTCTCTTTTTTTAAATCCTTTTAGCGAGAGTATTTTTTAGCTTAAGAAAATCATCTGCAACATCAATACCATTAACGAAACTACGGCCATCAGGGAGATAATGAGAAAAGCGATGCCTTTACCTTTTAGTTCAGGATCTTTTGTTGGAATGATTTCGAATAAACGAAACAATGTTTTGGTTGCTCTCCAGGAAAAAATCACAAACAAAGCAAAGGTCAAGAACAGACCGAAGTATCGTGCATATCCGTTTTGTTCTTCTATTAAAAAAGCCGTCAATAACGAAAGCACGCCGGCCGTGCCTCCGGAAAGCAGCGCCGTTTTCGCTTTCATCCCAATGAAAGCAACAGACACCACACCGCAAAGGATTAAGAAGATTCCGTAAAATGTCAATAAATTTACAATAACAAGACTTTGCATAACAGTCATAAAGTTTTTCAAAGGTAATAAAAAAGCCAGTCGACTGAACTGGCCTTTTCAATGATTCTATTTTTTTGTTTTGGGAGCAGGAATAACCGGTACCGGAAATTGTTTGAATAACCTCCGTATGTCTGACGGTAATTCGTATTCAAAACTGGATTCGTCTGTAACAGTACCTACTGACCAGCCTTTCCAAACGAGTTCATTCGTTTTTCTATCTAAAATAACAATGGTCAATGTACCTTCTTCGTAAGGAATATCTTGCGTTTTATATCCTACAATTGTCGTAGTCATGTTGTTGTTGAGGTAAGAATTGTTATTATAATATGAGTTGCCGTTGGAATAGATATTGTTTCTGTAGGGATTGTTATAGTTGCCGTTATAATTATTGTAGTTGTTATAGTTATAAGCATAACCGTATACCGGAGTAGAAACATGTTCTACTTTATTGGCTACCGTTACATAAAAATCAATCAGTAAATCCGGCTGATCTACATCCACCGTATAGCCTCTGGATTTCAACTCTCCGCTTCCCAGGTTTTTGATGTTGGTTTCTACAATTTGATTGTCAAACTGACTGTCATTTTGCGAATCATGAGTTTTGGGTAACCAGGCAAATGTTTTATAGTTTCTAAAATCAGTGGATCGACTGTAATCAGAAGATACCATGGTCGGTGCACAGGAAGATAATAACACCATGACAACAAAGACTGCCAACAAAACCAGCCTTGTGTTGTTTTTCCCTTTATAAAAGTTTTTCATCATAATTATATTAAAAGATAGGTTCTGATAAAAATAGATTCTAATTCT
Organism: Cytophagaceae bacterium; assembly: GCA_035484295.1. GTDB lineage: Bacteria > Bacteroidota > Bacteroidia > Cytophagales > Cytophagaceae > JACMQM01. The sequence goes on along the minus strand of DATHPB010000138.1, from coordinate 1,480 downwards.
GAATAGATTCTGAGGTTGGACACTTGGGTTATCAATCTGCCGATTATGCCTTACAAAGTGATTTTCAGGGATTCTATTTTTAACTTTGATTTAACGTTTTTCCAGTATTTTTTACCGTAACTGCAAAAGATTTCTTCTCCGGCTTGGATATCACGGAGTGCAATCAGGCAAGCGGTGTCCGTTTGCATAGTCAACCGGATTTCAGTATTGCTTTTAAATTTGGATTTGCCTATTCCATGCGCATCGTTGGCATATTTGGCAAAACACTCTACATGCATAGAATCCAGGATGGTTCCGTTAGACATGTTGATGAAATAGCCGTCTTCATTCCTAAGCGCTCTTTTTTCCGCTTCTTCATAGGACAATATTTCTCCTTTAAAAAGAGAAATAAGATCTCCTTTCTTTTTACCAATAGAAATAAACAGTCCTTTGCCCGAGCGGGGAATTTGTGATTCCTTCACATAAAGGTAACTCGCTTCATCGAGGACAGACAAGATAGCATTCATGAGTTAATCTTCTAGACGGCTCAAACGATTGCGCAAAATTGTCAATTCATTTTGCATGTTCTCGATTCGATTCAATAAATGTGTAATGGTATCGATCCCTTCCAGGTTAATGTCCAACTCATAATGCATCCGCATCATTTTTTCTATGTCTTTGATTTTTTCTACCGGTATAAACTGTGTCGTTTCTACTGTTAAAATTTCCAACAAACCGTACTCGTGTAAAGAGTGAATAAAAGAAAACTCCATGTTGTAATGCTCACACAGTTGCTGAATGGAGATCAATGTTTCCTTTTCCATGTTATTTCTTGTTTGCCAATTCCTTGAATAATTCTTTTTCCCGTTCCGTTAAATTGGTTGGAAGCTTTACATGATAGGTCAGGTACAAATCACCAAACTGTCCATCCTTCTTATAGATCGGAAACCCTTTGCCCTTTAGTTTCACCTTGCTGCCGTTTTGTGTTTCCGGTTTCACAGTGAGCTTCACTTTACTGTCAAATGTATCGACCATCAGTTCACCTCCCAGAACAGCCGTGTATAAATCGACATCCACAGTCGCGTATAAATCGTCGCCGTCACGCTTAAATTTAGTGTCATTGCTGATGACGAAAGTCAGGTACAGATCTCCGTTTGGACCTCCGTTCGCTCCTGGACCTCCGTGCCCACTGATCTTAATGGTCTGTCCGTTCTCCACACCGGCAGCAACAGTAATACGTATGTTCTTATCCAGCTTTAATGTTTGCTGATGAGTAGTGTACGCATCGCGCAGACTCAACTGCAGTTCAGCCTGTATATCTTGCCCACGAAATTTCGGCTGACCTCCTCTTCTCCCTCCTCCTGCATTGCCAAACAACGATTCGAAATACTCTGAAAAATCATCTCCACCCCCCATTGAACCTGAAAAAGATTGGCCTCCTCCACGGTATTGTCTTTGTTGTTGACGTGCCTTTTCGTATTCTTCCCCGTGTTGCCAGTCC
>DATHPB010000137.1:0-8045 GCA_035484295.1 Cytophagaceae bacterium | reverse complement strand
AAACCATTTCATCAAGCTTATTTCTTTGCTTCTTTTTTAGCTTGCTTGGAAAGTCCCCTATCAAGTTCTTTTTCCAAATCTATCGGATCATCAAATTTTTTTTCAAAGGCTTTAATGAAGCCATTTCTCAATACATTCAATACGGCCTGCCAAACATCAATTTCTTTTTTATGGATGCTTCCATGAACTTCTAACTTCGTAGCAAATTGATCCTTGGGATGATTCTTTACCACGTCTATCATTAAGCCAATAATTCCTTGCCAAATTTTATTCGTTACTGGTTCTTTTTCCTTTGACCAATTCAATACTTTTATATCGGTCATCAATGGTTTTACATAACCGTCAATCTTACCGTTAAGCATAGACATTTGACTAAACAAAGCAAGCTTACCGCGTTCAAAGTCGAACTTTGCGTAGGCCATTGTAAGATCATTAAATGCCTTAAGGTCTACTTCTGTAAACTTAACATTCAAGTCTGCATCCGGGATTTTCTTCATGACATTTAATCCTCCAGTAATCAGTAATTTTCCTCCACCTATTGAGCCAGATGAGATGTACAAAGAAGAAGGAAATACCTTTTGTTTATCCACTATATTAGATAAGTTGATCGCAATTAATTCCAAATCATCAAGGTATATATTTACTTTAGGTGTGGTGTTAAAATCCCTATAAGTAACTGTTCCATTTCTGACTTCAAACCTATTGACATCTATTGGCAATAACTTATCCAAGGCCTTTGTCCAATCCGCTTCCTTACCGGATTGAGAGGTTTCTTTGGTAGGACCCGCTACAAAGTTCAACACCAGTTTTTCCAACTTCACTTTTGCTTTCACTTCCAAATGAAGCAATGCTTTCCATTCTATGGCTAGATCCATCGTCTTACATTTTGCAAAAGGAACAGGAACTTTCCCACCTGTTTTGTCAAGTTGTATTTCTTTAATTACATAAGCTCCTCTAATAAGCGCGATATCCACATCTTTGATTTTTCCTGTATAACCTTTCAATTCCGATAACACCTTATTAACATATTTTATAACAAAAAAAGGTAGCATCAAACGAGCCGAGATGAACAAAAGGATCACCAATAGCAATGTTACTTTCCCCCAGTGTCGCCTTATACTTTTTAACATGTTACCTATCCGTCATTGTTGATGCTTGATTTTGTTTAGGAAAATTAATTCCACACTTTCTTATCAGACAAAAGTTGATCCACAGGAAGGGTAATGAGGAGAGATTGATCTTTTACATTTAAAAACAAGCTGCACAGTATTTTAAACAAAAAAAATTCTTACCCACAAAGGAAACAAAACAGGTAGTATTTATTTTATCGTATCAAGATCCACACAATGCGCAACTCGATCCCCATCCTGTATTCTTATTGAAGAAGCTTTATAAAACAAAAAGCTCCGGTCTGTTGATACAAACCGGAGCTTTCTTTCAAAATAAAACAACTCAATTCCTATTGTTTAATTCATCTCTAATTCGAGCAGCTTTTTCGTAATCCTCTTTTTGAATAGCATCATCCAACATTGACTTCAATTGATCTGTGGAGTAGTTTTTAATACTGTCTTCTGAAGAAGTAACAACAGGCTCTTTCTTCACATAAGAGCTTTCTACTTCATCTCCTTCTGCGTCTTCTTCTTCATCTTCCTCTCCCTCTTCTTCATCATTGAATTCATTTAAAACAATGCCTGCTTCTGAAAGAATCGTTTCATAAGTATATATGGGTACATCGAAACGAATACCAATAGCAATTGCATCAGAAGGTCGTGCATCTATTTCTACCTGTCTGATTCCATCTGAACATACTATCTTTGAAAAAAAAACGCCTTCTTTCAAATCAGAAATAATAATTTCTTCCACGGAATAATTAAACGCTCCTGCAAACGACTTAAATAAGTCATGTGTCATTGGTCTATTAGGAATTACTTTTTCTATTTCAATAGCAATTGCTTGCGCCTCAAACATTCCTATGATAATGGGTAATCTTCTATTGCCGTTCTCCTCTCCTAATACCAATGCAAACGAACCCGATTGCGATTGACTGGAAGACAACCCCAAAATATCTAATTTAATTTTATCCACTTTGCTTCTATGATTTTACAGCTTTTTTGCTGCTTCTATTAATTTAGGCACTACTTCGAATGCATCACCTACTATACCATAGTCTGCCGCTTTGAAAAACGGAGCTTCCGGATCTTTGTTGATTACGACAATCACTTTAGAACCACTTACACCTGCCAAATGTTGAATCGCTCCTGAAATCCCTATCGCAATATACAGATTCGGACTCACTTTTACTCCCGTTTGACCGACATGTTCATGATGCGGTCTCCAATCCAAATCAGAAACAGGTTTAGAACAACCTGTTGCAGCGCCCAATATTTTTGCCAATTCTTCTATCATTCCCCAGTTTTCTGGACCTTTCAATCCTCTACCACCAGATACTACAATGTCAGCTTCTGTCAGCAAAACATCTCCACTTGCTTTTTCTTCTTTCTGATTAACCAGTTTATTGGCTATATCTGATATTGAATAGCTCTTTGAATCTACTGTTGCAGAAACTCCGTCTTCTTTTATAGCCACTGCATTTTTAGCTAAGCTAATCACTTTAATGGTTCCGCTCAATGACAGTTCAGCAAATGCTTTTCCTGTATAAATAGATTTTTTCACTTTAAATACATTACCTTCTACTTCTGGTACTGCTAAAGCACCTGTAACGGAAGAAGCATTAAGTTGTACGGACAAACGCGATACGATGGCGTCTCCTAAAGCTGATTTAGATAACAATACAGATGTTGCATTCACCTCTTTTGCAGCAGCAGCCAGTACAGAAGCATAAGCTACTGCAGATGGATAAGCCGGTATACCAGATGTAACATGTATCACTTTTTTAGCTCCCGCTTTACCCAAGTCTTGTAAAGTCTGAGCATCGTAATCACCGATTGCAATGGCAACAACTTCAGTACTTAATTTTTGAGCCAAAGAGAAACCTGCAGATATGGCCTCCAAAGATGATTTCTTTATTGTTTTATCTAATCCTTCTGCGAATACTAATACTGACATGATGTAATTTTTTAGGAATAAAATTATAATACCTTTGCTTCATTTTTCAATAGCTCCCACAGCTTTGCAGGATCAGATGCATCTACTAGTTTTACTGCACCTTTAGGGGCCGGCAGCGTAAATTGATCGTACACAATATTTCCTTCAACAGCAACCGGTTCTACAACCGTTAAAGGTTTGGTTCTCGCAGACATGATGCCTCTCATGTTTGGAATTTTCCATTCTGAAATTGGTTCTTGACAACCGGCAACTAAGGGCAGAGAAACTTCCAACCATTCTTTCCCTCCTTCTATCTCCTTAGCTATAGTTGCTTTGTTCCCGTCTAATTCCAATTTCATCACTGGAGATACCGAAGGTAACCCTAATAATTCAGCAACCATTCCGTGAACTACTCCTCCATTGAAGTCAATCGATTCTCTTCCCATCAAAATCAAATCGTAACCTCCATCTTTGGCCACTGCTGCAATCTGCTTAGCAACAAACCAAGCATCCGTAGGAGCTGCATTTACTCTGATGGCTTCGTCTGCGCCGATGGCCAGAGCTTTACGAATGGTAGGTTCCGTTTCAGGACCACCAACATTCAACACAACAATCGTTGCATTATTTTTTTCTTTGATATCTACCGCTTTAGACAACGCATATTCATCGTAAGGACCAATGATAAATTGCACACCCGCATCGTTAAATTTCTTTTTATTATCACTAAAGCTGATTTTAGAAGTGGTATCTGGAACGTTGGTAATACAAACTAATATTTTCATCGTATGAAATTTTTCTTAGGTGTTTAGTATAGGGTATTAAACTTAAAAATTTAAATTTAAGTTACCTATTTTGTGTATAAAATCTAATATTATGAATAAAGAAAGGATCCAACTATTGAAAAAATTTCAGGAAGAAGATGCTTCCGATCCTTTCCCTGTTTATGGCCTCGCCATGGAATACTTATACGAACTGCCTGATGAAGCTTTGAGATTATTTAATCTCTTGTTATCTGAGCATCCCTACTATTTGCCGGTATACTACACGGCCGCTCACTTTTTACTGGAACAGGGAAACGAAGAACGAGCAATTGAGGTTTTAAAAAAAGGTATAGAACTCAGTATTCAACAAAAAAACGACAAGGCTACTCGTGAATTAAAATCAGCATTGGAACAGCTTGAGTTCTAACAAAAAGAGAGCGCTAGATAATTAGCCACTCTCTTTAATTATTTATTATTTCTAATTTCTTTCCTTTTAAAAGGGTTCTTCCTCTTCTTCATCTTTCAGCTTGGGTAAATCATTAATCTTACTACTGAATGTTTTAGGTGCTGTACCGAAATGGTTGGGATCATATCCCCCCTTTCCTCCTTCCTCCGAATCATACATTTCTTCCAGATTAGTAAACTTGGTAAAATTACCGACAAATCGAAGCTGTACAGTATCCAAACTACCGTTTCTATGCTTTGCAATAATGACTTCTCCTACCCCTTTTAAGGAATTTCCCGCCTCATCCACATCTATTTTATAATATTCCGGACGGTATAAAAATATTACCATATCTGCGTCTTGTTCGATGGAGCCGGACTCACGCAAATCGGATAATTGAGGTCTTTTATCTGGTCTATTTTCTACTTGACGACTCAATTGGGACAAAGCTATTACAGGCACATCCAGCTCTTTCGCTAAGTTTTTCAGGGCCCTTGAAATAGAGGCAATCTCTTGTTCCCGGTTACCCATGCTTCCCTTCGCATTTCCATCGCCTGACATCAACTGCAAATAATCGATGATGATCATTTTGATGTCGTTCTTCGCTTTTAGTCTCCGGCATTTTGTACGCAATTCACGAATGCTAAGCGCCGGTGTATCATCAATGAATATAGGAGCGCTGGTAATCTTTGCAATTTTATGATGCAGCTGGGCCCATTCATGTTCTTCCAGGTTTCCTTTTTTTATCTTCTCACTTCCCAATTCAGCTTCAGAAGAAATCAAACGATTGACCAATTGTATGCGAGACATCTCCAGCGAAAAAATAGCTACCCCCTGATTATGATCCACTGCAGCGTTACGCGCGGTAGATAAAACGAAAGCTGTTTTACCCATACCAGGCCTTGCCGCCAAGATGACCAAGTCACTCTTTTGCCAACCAGCTGTTACCCGATCCAAACTGGTAAAGCCACTCGGAACACCGGTCAATGTAGCGTCATGATCTTTCTTTGCTTGCAATTCTTTGAGCGCTTGCGCCATCAATGAACGCATGTCTTCGTAATTCTTGCGGATATTGGCTTCCGAAACTCCGTACAATCTGCTTTCTGCCAGATTGAGTAAATCAAATACATCTGTTGTATCGTCGTATGCCTGATTATGTATTTCAGTAGCTATTTGAATCAGATCACGTTTGATGGATTGCTCTGCTACAATACGTGCATGAAATTCTACGTTGACCGCAGAGTTTACTTTAGTCGTAAGATGTGTAACGTAGTAAGCTCCTCCTACAATCTCCAGGTCACCATTTTCTCTTAATTGATTAGTGACCGTTAACAAATCAACGGGTTCTGACTTGTCGTAAAGCTGTATAACAGCCTTATAAATAAGCTGATGAGAATCTTTATAAAAACTTTCTGGTCTAAGGATCTCAATGACTGTAGTCAATGCTTCTCTTTCCAACAACAATGCGCCAAGCACCGCTTCTTCAAGTTCTAACGCCTGAGGAGGTAACTTACCGGGAATTGCTTTATCCTGATACAGTTGATTGATCTTTGAACCTACAATACGAGGTTTGGGTTTTCCTAAATCCATTCTACAAACTTAGTCCATTTTCAAGAGCAGTTTCTTTGTGACTTTCAGAAGATATTCAAAAGATATACACATCCTTAGTGGAAACTGTTTTATTCTGTTAACACATGCCTTACTAATGTTTGTTCCTGCCTGATTTTCTTTTATTTTTGTTAGATTCAAAACAGAACAATAAATGAAAGATTCGGCATTAAAGGTCCATTTTATTGCCATTGGTGGCAGTGCAATGCATAGTCTAGCCATAGCATTAAAAAGATCTGGTTACCTTGTCACAGGATCAGATGATGAAATTTTTGAACCATCATTGACAAGATTAAAAAACGAAGGCATTCTTCCTGCAACAAACGGTTGGTTTCCTGACAAAATCACTTCTGAGTTGGATTGTATCGTATTGGGAATGCATGCTCGTCAAGACAATCCTGAATTGCTAAAAGCAAAAGAAATAGGTATTCCCATATACTCTTACCCTGAATTCATCTATCGCCAATCAGAAAATAAGCAGCGTGTAGTCATTGCCGGATCACACGGTAAAACAACCATCACTTCGATGATTCTACACGTCCTGAAATTTCATCACAAGAAATTCGATTACATGGTAGGGGCACAGATTGAAGGGTTTGATAATCCGGTAAAAATAACGGCCGATGCTCCCGTGATCATACTGGAAGGCGATGAATACCTTTCTTCACCGATCGATAAAAGGCCCAAGTTTTTGCATTACCATCATCACATAGGCTTGATCAGCGGCGTGGCCTGGGACCATATCAATGTGTTTCCGACATTCGACGAATACGTGCAGCAATTTGACGCTTTCGCCGATTCTACGCCTAAAGCAGGTATATTGATCTATCCTGAAAGTGATGACTTAGCAAGCATCATTGGAAGAAAAGAAAGAGACGACATTACACGCATTGAATACAACGAACACAAAAACGAGGTCAAAGACGGAAAAACCTTTCTGATTACAGACAAAGGCAAGGTAGAAGTCTCCGTTTTTGGTAAGCATAACATGCTGAATCTAAACGCAGCAAAAAGTGTTGTTACAAAACTAGGCATTACCGAAGACATGTTTTACGAAGCCATTCCTTCTTTCAGTGGAGCTTCCAAACGGTTGGAAGTAATAAAAAAAGGAGACGGCTCAATCATCTTCAGAGACTTTGCCCATGCACCTTCTAAACTTGTAGCTACAGCTTCTGCTGTAAAAAACCAATACCCAAAAACCAAACTCATTGCAGTACTGGAATTGCATACCTTCAGTAGCTTGAACAAAGAGTTTCTGGACCAATACAAAGAGACATTTGACGCACCGGATTTACCGATTGTATTTTATTCTCCTGAAACCATTGCGTTGAAAAAGCTGGCCCCCATTACAGAAGCTGACATCCAAAAAGCCTTTGACAATCCTAAACTCCAGGTCTTTACGAAACCGGATGAGTTGGAAAAATTCTTATTGTCCCAAAACTGGGTGAATACGAATCTGCTCTTGATGTCTTCCGGACATTTTCAAGGAATGGATATTAGAAATCTTGCGCTATCTATAACAGCTCAGCCAAACGCAAAGTGAAACAACAACTTTCCATATTCGACTTTTCTCCTATGCTTTTAAATTTGCACAAGCCGTTGGCTTTTTTTGATCTCGAAACAACAGGGATCAACATCACAACAGACCGTATATTGGAAATTTCCATTGTAAAAGTATTGCCGGGGAATAACGATGTAGAAATAAAAACAGAACGCATCAATCCAACCATACCTATACCTCTTGAATCTAGCTTGATTCATGGCATCTATGAGAAAGACATCGTTGACAAACCTTCTTTCAAAGAATTAGCCCATACCTTCAATAATTTTCTAAAAGGTTGTGACCTGGCCGGATTTAACATCCTTAAATTTGATGTCCCTGTTCTTCAGGAAGAATTTAACCGGGCAGACATAGACTTTGACCTGCATGGAAGAAAACTAATAGACGCGCAGAAAATCTTTCACATGATGGAACCTCGTACATTGACTGCTGCTTATAAATTCTATTGCAACAAAGACCTTAATAATGCCCACAGTGCGGAAGCTGATACTCTAGCAACCTTTGAAGTTTTAAAGGCGCAAGTACAGAAATACGACAACCTGACCGTTAAAGATAAAAATGGGAAAGAATATATTCCGGTCAAAAATGACATGCAATCGCTTCATGACCTTTCTGCCGCTAACCT
>DATHPB010000136.1:0-2583 GCA_035484295.1 Cytophagaceae bacterium | reverse complement strand
CCTATTAAAAACTTTTTCAAGTGGTTGTTTTCAAGTAAAGCCAAAACACACAAATGATTTATCCCTTACTTGTTCTGCTTTCTTCTCTTCTCTTCTCTACGGGATTTATCATTTGCAGAACATCTTTCTTCCGCCTGGCCTTGCATACAACAGCCATGCTCGACATCATTTTAGATACAGAGGCAGATGACCACACCAAACAAAAAAAACTGATTCACTACCTCAGCCGGTTATTGCTCTCGCTATTGCTTTTCTTTCTTGTGATCTTAGGCATTATTGCAGTAACGATCTTGCCTTTTTCTATTTACTCAAATTTTGATTTTGCCACCATCGACCAGGAACAGCTGTCGTCTTATGCATCCTATGCAGCTATGATCTTAGGTAGTGTTGTACCTTTTGTTATTTTTTCTTTAAAAAAACCAACAAGCGATTATTCAGAATGGTCCATGTTGTTGCACCGCATGATCCTGAATAATTACAATATCTCCAGGCAATTGCATCGTTTGGAAAAATCTTTTTTTCCCTCCAAAACACGAACCACTCCATCGCACTACGTTGTCATTTCAGGACTCGCCAGATCTGGTACCAGTGCACTCACTACACTCTTGCACAGTTCCGGCACATTTCATTCGCTCAATTATTCCAACATGCCTTTCCTGCTTAGTCCTAATAGTTGGAAGAAATTTTATCATCCTACCATACAAACATTAAGAGAACGATCTCACGGCGATAAAGTGTTATTCGGCTATAATACCATCGAAGCGCTTGAAGAATATTTTTTTAAAGTATCACTTCATGACCGATACATACACGCTCATACATTAAGCGAGCATGAAGTAGACGTCCGTACCTACCAAAATTATCTGGTCTATCAACAGCTTTTCCAGGAAAAGCCTCACACAACCTATCTCGCAAAAAACAATAATTTCATTTTACGCTATCGTTCTTTGCGTAAATTAAATCCGGATTTTAAAGTTGTGTTTATCTTCAGACACCCTGTAGAGCATGCTTATTCTTTATTCAAACAACATCAGCGTTTTTCAACCTTACAACAAAAAGATCCTTTCGCCCTCGAATACATGAATTGGTTAGGACACCATGAATTCGGGTTAAACCTAAAGCATTTTGAATTTTCTCACACTCGCATACCGCATACCGAAAGTCCTGAAACCATGGAGTACTGGTTGCATACATGGATCAATTATTATACGATGATTTTAAACCTGGAAGATGATCCGAATAAAATTCTGATTCAATACGAAGATTTTTTACACGAACCTAGAAAAACGATTCAAGTACTCTCTGATTTCATTCAACTGCCTATTACTATTGATCAATTGGAACATTTTAAAAACGACAATTCGTATACGGGAAAATTGAACCCTGAATTGCAGAAGCAAAGCATAGACTTGTACATGAAATTAATAGCGAGGAAAAGAAGTGTATAGTTTTTAAAATATAAAACAGAAAGGACAAACCTTCGTTTGTCCTTTCTGTTTTATAAAGAGAAAATTAATCTAATATACCACAACAGCTGTTTGTGTTACACCTGTCACTGTCCATGAGAGTTTAATTCCATAAGAACAGGTGGCCGTCGTTACTGGATTACCATTGCTATCTACCCCATAGTTAACTGTCAATGTATTGGCAAGACCTTCCACACTAATGGTTCCTGATGTTGGTGCTGTCACACAATTTGCGGTATTCCATGTGATCGGGTCACTATCTGTAATGATCGTATAGAACTGAGTACCGAATCTTGTTGTTCCCCAAGCTGATACATGATGCGAAGCATCACCATGTCCCGATACTATTGTATCACCCATTGTTTTAATGGTATAAGTACCACCAACTTGAGTCGTAATTGTTCTTTTCTTAGCGACACTCCACGTTCTCTGAGTACCGTTGTCAAAAGTAATTGACAGGTTAGAGCTACGAATTGAGCGCGTTCTGCTATCGGCAATAGTCATCGTAGATATCAAACCACCACTGGTGTTTCTAATGGTTTCAGAACCATTGATTATAATTGATTTATTGTCAGAAGTACGGGTAGCTTTATAGTTATAATAAGTAAGCGTCATCACAGCACCTTGATCGCTCCAATGTGTACCTGAAGTCAACTGAACTGTTATGCTTCCGGATCTCGTACGACCGCCAATATTGCTAGAACCATCGTAAGTAATGACTATTTTTTTCTGGCCCGATGCGTTGGAGGAATCTATAGTAGCTCCTGCCACTACACTGCCACCTGCAGAAACTCTTTTAGTAGAACTGTTGGAAGACACCGCTGTCTCCGCGTCATTTGCTCCTGCGTCGCTTTCGTTTTGAGCCCTTGTGTCGTCCGATCCGGCAGTTTGTTGATTTTCAGTGGCAGGTGTTACGCTATTGTCGGAGTTTTTGGAGCAAGAAGTAAAGATAAGGCCGGCACAGAAACATGCCATGGAAATTTTAATAAATGTCTTTTTCATAATTCAGTTATGTTGAGTGTAAAATAAATGGTTAATCAACCAGTATTTTACAACTACCATTCCAATGAATAAGAAAAAGCAAATTTGCTTTTTTACAGTAAAAAAAATGTTTTTG
>DATHPB010000135.1:0-3963 GCA_035484295.1 Cytophagaceae bacterium | reverse complement strand
TCACCGTAACAATCAAATCAAAGTTATGTCCATGCCAGTTTTCATTGGCACAAGGACCAAACATCTCACGGTTTTTTTCTTCCGTCCAATTAGGATTGTATAATTTATGGGCAGCATTAAAATGCTCTTTTCTCGATAGGTATACCATCTTCACGTTATTCTTTGAAAACAAAGTTACTGAAAATTATACTTTTTTCTGATCAATAAATACACAAAGAAAGGGACGCCCATCATAGCAGTCATGATACCTGGAGGAAGACCAGCCGGATAGACTAAAAATCGACTCATCACTTCTGCTAAAAGCAATAAATAGCCTCCTATCAGGACTTCCCAACCTACGGAAAATCGGTGCATGCCAAATAAACTTCTGACCCAGTGAGGAACCATAAGCCCTACAAAACCTATAGGTCCGGCCTGTGCGACACAAAACGCAACCAATACAGCTGAAAACAGCAACGCTTGCCAACGTAAAGCATTTGTATTTTGTCCCAATTGTTCCGCCCTATCCTCTCCAAGTAACATCAGACCCAATTGTTTATGCCATAAAGGTTGTAAAACAAGTGTTACTGCCAGTAAAGGCAGTAGGATCGAAATACCCGTCCAGTCTGCCATTTCAAAACTGCCAAAACTCCAGAAGATAAGTGTCTTCAATATGTTATCTCCTGCATGGAGGTAATAAATAAAACTCAAGAGTGCCATTAAAAAAGAAGAAATAGCGACACCGGCAAGAAGTATTTGGTGACGTCCTGAAGCACCCATCAATCTGCTGATAAGCAAAATGATAAAGACACTGAACATCGCGCCAGCAAAGGCCCCGACGGAAGGTAACAAAATAAACGTTCCACCTATCGCCAAGCGTACCATGGCTGCACCGAATGAGGCCCCGGCCGCGCTACCCAAGATATAGGGATCCGCTAAGGGATTATTCAATACACGTTGCATCACGGAGCCTGCTACTGCCAGTAAGGCTCCTACTTCCCATGCCAATAAAAGACGAGGCATCCTCAATTGAAACAATACCAATTGGTCAAATATGTCGTCGTTCCACACATCCATGATGCTCGTATCGGCTGAACCGACACTCAAACCAATGAGAAAAGTCAGTGCGGTGCAACCCAACAAACCGATGGCGATGAGACTATCTTTTTTCATTTGAAATGGTATTCACTTGCCTACTGATTTCAACAGCTGCCTTTATCAATTCCGGACCTGGTCTGGAAAGCCAATCGCCATTGATGTAAAGGCAATGATTCAAACGGTACGCTTTCGTTTTTTTCAACAAAGGGAATTTCACGAATAACTCCTGGATTTCTTTTTGTTCGCTCGGAAAGAGGAGAAAATCAGGATCCGCTTTTAATAAATATTCTTGGTCAACAACAGGAAAACTTTGAGCAATGCTGCTATCTATAGCATTCTCCAACCCACACGAGGAAAGAACATCGGTCAGGTAAGACGAATGCCCGTATACATAGATAGGATCGGAAGAGATGATCCCGATGGCAGAGAGAGACGAGGAACGAGGAACAGATCTTAACGAGTCAAACCGATCCTTAAATCTTTGAGCTACAACGTCCCCTTTTTCTTTTTGACCAATGACATCACCCAGCTTTTTTATACTGCTGGCAATACCATTGATATCATCTGCACGTTGCATGTATACAGTCATTCCCAATGACTCTAACTTTTTCAACTGATCCAAAGACAACATGCCTTCTTTGCTCACAATCAAGTCAGGTTTCAACGTCACTACTTTTTCTATGTCCAACGGATAATTGTTGACTAAAGGTTTTCCTACGATCCACTCAGGATAAGAACATTCAGGTGTACGACCAACAATGGCTTGACTATCGCACAACAAAACCATTGTTTCTTCTGATGAAGCACACAAAGGTAAAATACGTCGAACGGGTTGATGAACACGCAACATTCTGCCCATTTCGTCTGCTACGACCAACTCCTGATTACCAACCTCCTGTACGTCTTTTTTCTCCTGTTCAGAACAAGCTGTCAATACGCCGGCAGCCAGACAGCAGATAATGTATTTTAACATAGTTTACTTAAAAGAACTTCTTAAATTTGGGGAATATAAATCATTTATAAAACACTAATTGATATGATGGTAGTTACCGGAGCTGTCGGTTTTATAGGCAGCTGCATGATAAAAGCCTTAAATGAAGCGGGTTTCAATTATATTGTTGCCGTAGATGACTTCTCCAACGAAGAGAAAAATAAAAATTTAGTTGGCAAAACAATACAGGAAAAAGTAGATCGCAAAGATTTTTTCATCTGGCTGGATACAAATAATCAACACGTAGAGTTTATCATTCACCTTGGAGCGCGCACAGATACCACCGAGTTTGACAAAACCATTTTTGACGAATTGAACGTCCACTATTCTCAGGAAATCTGGAAACGCTGTGTGTCTTATCAGATCCCATTGGTCTACGCTTCTTCCGCCGCTACCTATGGCAATGGAGAGCTGGGATATAATGACGATGAACGTTTGATTCCTCAACTTAAGCCATTGAATCCTTACGGAGATTCCAAAAATGAATTTGATAATTGGGCATTGAAGCAAAAAGACAAACCGTTCTTCTGGGTGGGATTGAAATTCTTCAACATATACGGACCCAACGAATACCATAAAGGTCGCATGGCCAGTGTCATTCAACATGCCTTCTTCCAGATTAAAAATACGGGAAAGATGAAACTTTTCCGTTCTCACAATCCTAAATATAAGGACGGAGAACAAATGAGGGATTTCTTTTATGTAAAAGACTTGTGTGATGTCATTTTGTTTTTCATTGAAGACAGAAAAAACAGTGGCATCTACAACCTGGGCAGTGGTAAAGCCAGAACCTTTCTTGACCTGGTGAAGAATACGTTCAAGGCAATGGGCAAACCGGAAGACATTGATTTTGTAGATACTCCGATCGATATACGTGACAAATACCAATACTTTACAGAAGCCAATATGAGCAAACTGAGAAGCATCGGTTACAACAAGCCATTTACCAGCCTGGAAAATGGTGTGGAAGATTACGTAAAGAATTATTTGGTACCGAATACTTACAGATAGTGTGAGTAGTTGTCAGTGATCAGAAATAAAAAACAAGCAAGGAGATCGTTACTGATCTCCTTGCTTGTTTTCACACTACGACTCTTCCGGATCTCCTGCACAACAGTTCCCTTCATGTACCGAACGTTGCCATTCTGCATCAGATATAGGGGCTTTCTTTTTTTTATCTACCACCTTCACGACGCACCAGTCGCAGGTTTCACCGTCATCGGTAAATCCTTTGCCTTCGCATTTCGGACAGAGATAGCCACAGGTGGACATAGTTGTTAGTTTTTTATGGATCTAGTGCTTCTTGTTAAATGTCAAATCACAAACAGCAAAGATCAAACACACAGCCTTACATATATAATACTGTAACAGGCAACTTTTATCGCGTCAATACCACGTAATCTTTGATCAGGGTCAACAAGAACTCGTCGTATCGACCAACGGTATTGGTTATACCCAGCTTTACCTTCATCTTGTCAGCCAGTATTTTCAAAGCTTCCCGATGCGCTTCATTTTTATATTTGCGGTAACGCTCTAGTACTTCTTTGATGAATAACACGTCTTCTTCCGACATGTGTACAACAGAAGGATATTGAGGCTGGTATTCATTGATCGTTTTTTTATTCAGTAAAACAGCCAAAGACAAGTTAAAACTGGGACGTTCTTTGACTACTACTGTATTCGCCACCAAGTCTCCCAGTCTTTGATTTTTATCGGACAAGCTGACCATGATGGAGGCAAAAGCTCCCATGGTCATGTACAATTCAAGCGAACGAAAAGCCCATCGGGCCATGTAATCTCCAGCTACCCCTTCTGTTCCGTCTATCTTAATGACTTTTATTCCCAAAGCCATTTTTCCAGGCGACTTGCCATTGTTCATCATCTCGAAAAGAAGG
>DATHPB010000134.1:0-6139 GCA_035484295.1 Cytophagaceae bacterium | reverse complement strand
ACGGCACTCAAAAAAACCATTTGAAAGCATATGGAATGGCTTATTGGGTGCTTACTCAAGGAATGGAAGTGGATTGGCTTCTCAACTATAGAGCTGGAAGTTTTGCTTTTCGGGCAGAATCAACTTTTCAAAAAGAACTTTTGATTAGGGGTATTAGCTTCGAGATGATTTCGGACGGTGCCTATCAAACTATTTTATCAGAAATAGCTTCACCTGAAACGAATATGGAAATTGTCAAATTAGAAAAGGCTCCTAAAATTGCTGTATACTCTCCTAAGACAAAATTACCATGGGATGATGCTGTAACAATGGTATTGAGCTATGCTGAAATTCCTTATACCGTTATTTTCGATGATGAAGTCTTATCCGGAGAATTACCAAAATACGATTGGCTTCACTTACATCATGAAGATTTCACAGGACAGTATGGCAAATTCTGGTCATCTTATAGAAATCAACCTTGGTATTTAAAACAACAAGAAGAGTACGAAGCTTCCGCTCATAAACACGGCTTTATGAAAGTATCACAACTAAAGTTAGCCGTCGTAAAAAAAATTCGCGATTTCTGTGCTGGCGGAGGGTTCTTGTTTGCGATGTGTTCTGCTACGGATACATACGATATTGCCTTGTCTGCAGAAAGTGTGGATATTTGCGAACAGATGTTTGATGGCGATCCTATTACACCCAATGCACAACAAAAAATAGACTTTTCAAAATGTTTCGCCTTTCAAAACTTCACCCTAAGTTTCAATCCTTACGAATATGAATATTCGACCATTGATAACAATGCACACGAGAGAGGTTTAATAGAACAAAACGATTATTTTTCATTGTTCGAATTCTCAGCCAAATGGGATCAGATTCCAACCATGCTTACCCAATGTCACGAGCGAGTACTCAAAGGATTCATGGGTCAGACAACTGCCTTTAAAAAATCTTTGATTAAATCCGAAGTGTTGGTACTTGGAGAAAATAAATCCATTCAGGAAGCTAAATATATCCATGGTACCTATGGAAATGGAACATGGACTTTTTATGGAGGACATGATCCGGAAGATTACCAACATTTTGTAGGAGAAGAACCTACTGACTTAAATCTTCATCCGAATTCCCCTGGCTTTCGATTGATATTAAACAATATCTTATTTCCTGCTGCTAAAAAGAAAAAACAAAAAACGTAGGGGAAATGCTACCGTGTAAACGATGAACAACCATATTTTATTAACAATTCATCACTGACTGTTTACTCACAAAAAAGTATCTCTGCCACAAACACCTCTCTATGCTAGGTTTAAAGCTTCCTACCGATCCACGTTGGGTCAACATTGCCGAAAAAAGTATTGAAGAAATTTTGATTGATCACGCCTGGTGTGAACAAAAAGCTGCTACTTCATGTATTAGTTTTGTCGTTAAATATCCCGATCATACCAAGCTTGTTGAAACGCTTTCTCCTATTGTCACTGAAGAATGGGGACATTTTAGAATGGTACTTCGCGAATTAGAAAAACGAGGTGCAGCATTGGGTCCGGCAAGAAATGACGAATATGTCATTCAATTGAAAAAAAATGAAAGGACTGGAGATCGAAGAGAGAGACAATTAATGGATAAGTTGTTGATCAATGCGCTTATAGAAGCCCGAAGCTGTGAGCGTTTCCGGCTTTTATCTCTTCACATTGCAGACAATGATTTAAAAGGATTTTATCATGAATTGATGAAATCCGAAGCAGGACATTATTTAACATTTGTAGAACTGGCAAAAGAATATATGCCTGTAGATGTTGTTGAGAAAAGACTAGAAGAATTATTGATCGCCGAAGCCAAAATCATTTCTAGTCTGGAACTGAGAGGAGATCGAATTCATTAATTACTTAACGAATTTCTATCGGTACATTCTCAAACCTACCTTGTTTGATCTTAACAGTTTTTATTTGACCATTATTGGAGATTTGCATTTCAAACTCAAATTCTCCAGAAACCAATTTATCCTTTTGATTGATGTTGGTGATATAAGCATATCCTTTCACAGGTTCTCCTACTAATAGACTTGCGGGATCTTCGTAACGGATAAATGCTCTCCTACCCGGATTAGATAAATCTATCTTTTCCATGGGTCTAGGATTCAAAAATGAAAACTTAACAAAACGATCATTGCTTAAGGACAATTGAGTTTCTCCACCAGTAATCTTTCTCAGTATAGCCATCGCATTATCCATTACAAAAGGCTTATCATTGATGACGCATGAAAAAGAAGCCTTGTTGGAAGAATGACCAACATACAAAAATGAAAAAGAAGAAAGTGATGTTACTATAACCAATATTAGTCCGAGTGTACAAGCAATCCTTTTTACCATTCAAGATACTGTTTTAACGTTTTACTAGTATACGAATGAATTTGAAAAATGTCAATAAAAAATATAACTTTTTTTATTCAGCCCGGTAGGTTATTTTATCCTTAAGTAATTATTTCCCCAATTGATAGGCCAATAAAAGCTGGCATTTGATAAAATTACCGTCATTTAATTGGTAAATACGCACTCCCAGATCTATAGGAGAGAAAAAATTGGCCAAATGAAAGTCCATCCGAATGTCAATTCCTTTTGAATCATAAAATAACGTGTGAGAGGCATTTTGAGAGGCAAAAGCCGCATCATAGAAAATATTAGCTTTTATTCTTTTGATATAACATAAAGCAGTTAAACGCCAATCCGGATAAAACAAAGGAAAAGCATAATCGATACTTCCTCTGATCAGATCAGGAGAAAATTGATAGGTATATCCCCGTGGAAAAGCAATAGGTGAAGACAAATACAAACCTCCCCCATCGTAATGATGTCCCTGCACCGTTGCCAACACTGAGTGATGTTTCCACAATGAAGGGAGATAAGAACTAACCGATGCCGCAAAAAAGGAGGAGTAAGAGAAATCAGCTACGGGTGCATTTCTATATTGGAAAAAAAATGATTGCCCTTTTTTCGATCTTAAATCTCTTGGAGCGAGACGAAATAAACGAGAATAATCTACGCGGTACGTTACCGATAACAGATCCTGATTAACCAATCCTCCACTATTGTTTTCCTGAACATTGTATATACTTTGCCATTGAGGAAAGACCGCTAAGGTTAACTGTTCTGAATAAGGTCCGTGAGTGAGATTAATAGGCAATGCAATACCAGCGTTGAAAATAAATTCTTTCCAACTGCCATAGCGTTTCATAAATCGATCTCCAATGGAGGTGCTGAAGGATAATACAGGATAAAATCCTGTGTACTGATAGTTGAAAATATACTTTCCCCTTTGCTCTGTATTGTCATATAAGTAGCCCATTGTCACAAAAGAGGTACTTAACAAATTTTGAGAAAAAGCGGATGCTCCTGAATTAACTGTAGCGTTATTGATATCGATGTACAAAGGAGCCCAACTGTGAAAATTCAACAGATGCATAGCCTTCCTGAATTTCGAAACAGTATAATGAAAGTTGTTTAAGGAATCCTTTTTATACGTTGTCTTTGCCTCCTGAAGAGACATGATTTGTGTAACGGCATTGTTCCACTGAATATCCTGTAAGGGAGACTCAATCCATTCCGTGGTATCCAAAGGTTGTTCTTTGACTACATATCCTGTAGCGTAATAGGAAGAAAACAGTAATTGATTTCCCTGGATAGCAGGATCTGTTGCTTCGTATTCTTCTCTTGTGATTCGGTAATGTTTATGCAACAACGTATCGTAAGCATACAATTGTTCTTTGCTTTCATATGCACCTCGATGAATAATGTAATGTTTCCAGACTAAAGGTTGATTGATGTCATAAAATGTGGGTATGGAAAGGGCCGTCCAAATACTGTCTTTCAGATTAAGTCTTACAAAATATTTCCCTTTTTGTTTATCTAAAGCTATGCAAACAATAAAACTGTCCTTATCCCAAGCAGGAGTATAAAGCATTTGAGACTGTGGGCTTTTAAATCGAACAGTCTCATTCTTCGTTTTATCTTTTACAACCAATTCAAATTCATTCCATTTATTTTGCTCTACATAGGTGATTTTTGTTTCATCAGAAGAAGATACAGTAGGTGATGCTGTGTATTTTTTATAGGTTAACCTTTTCTTCTTTTTACTGATTACATCCAACTCTTTTACATCAGCCCACAAACGATGAGTCCAACGTTTATCAAACTTATATTCCGTATAATATAATTTCGTACCGGACAGTGAAGTGTTGGCCAGTGTATAATATCCAGGATAAACAACAGGTTTTTCTTTTCCTTCTCTATCGACCAGCACCCATTGCGTGACGTAAGACAATCCTGACTTTTCAGCAATAATTAATGAATCATTGATGTAATGAGGGAAACGGTAAGAAACAAAATCGGAAGAGGTATTTTGTTTGGAAAAAGAATGAGACACTATTTTTACAGTGACCAACGGATCTCTGTACATTTCTACAATCTGATGAGCAGACCAATCATACCATTTAAACTTGGACATTCCCGTCCATCTTTTTAATCCACTGGAAAAGGGGGTGACACTGTACGGGCGACGAGCTACATTATCCAATACCGACTTCCAAATACGCTCTCCAAAATAAAAACGGGAATAAGAAACCAAATGATAACCTACTACATAATGATCAGGGATAAAATGTTTGTACGATCCCAACACTGCTTTTTCATAAAAAAAACCTCCGTACTTATCTAACATAGAAACATAAGGAATAAAAAACGCAGGTGTTCGTCCTCTACCAGTATTTGTATAAGCTGTTTCAAAAGAGACCGCATCTCCTTCTAAAAACCAAGCAGGTATATAAAGTCCCAACACGCCACCAATTGCCTGTTCTCCGAATATTAAGGAAAGGATCTTTGTAGTACCTTGTCTCAAATTACTAATCTGAACTACATGGCGAAATTCATGAACAGCAAGTTGTCGTAACCAATCTTGAGGATATGTATTTTGATCGGCCTGTGTAAACAACTCCATTCTTTTAGGAGCCCAGGTCACCAATCCATTGGCTATTGCGGTTTGATTATGCAACACGACAGAAATCAAAGGGACTTTTGCAGGCATAGTTTGTACAGCTTCTTTTCTCACCTCTGTCAAATGCTCCATTAAAGTGAAGGCTTGTTTTTCATACCCATCAGGAAAAATAATTCGGATATGATCTCCTTTCAACTGTTTCCAATGCACATTACCAGGATCATTGCCAGTCGAATAGAACTGCGCTTTTAGGGAAGCATTCATCAGACAAAAAAATATAGCACAAAGAAACGTGAAACGATTATTTAAAAAAAAATCTACCGATCTGTTAATGCTCCAAGTCATTCGTTTCATTTTGCAATAAAGTAGCCTTCACTACCATTACATTCCGTTTTGATTTTTTCAGGATATTATATTCATAATTTTCCGTTCTGATTTTTTCATTCACCTCCGGTATCTTTCCAAATAACTTTGCCATATAACCAGACACCGAATCGTAATCGTTGCCTAACGGAATCGGTAATGGTAAAAACTCATTGATGTCGTCTATAGAGCACAAAGCGTTCAACACATATTCTTTATCTCCCGACTTTTCAACAATAGGTGCTTCTTCATCGTGTTCATCCTGTATCTCACCCACTAGTTCTTCGATGATATCTTCGATGGTAACAAGTCCCGCTACACCACCGAATTCATCCGTAACAATAGCCATATGTAAATGTTTCTCCTGAAGTTCTTTCAACAATTCATTGATGCGTTTTATCTCCGGTACATATACCGGTTGACGAACAATCTCTCTGATGTTTACTTCATCCGATTCACGCATTCGACGCAATAAATCTTTGGTATATAAGATACCAATGATGTTATCAATGCTGTCTTCGTATACAGGCAAACGCGAATATCCTTCCTGAATAACCTTATCATAGACTCGTTCGTGGTCTTCTTCTACATCGATGGCATTAATGCTTGTACGAGGCGTCATGATTTGTTTTACCGTAATCTGATCGAAGCCAAAAACATTTTTAATCAGTTCGTGTTCGTCTGGCAGTATAGCCCCAGAATCTTTCCCTTGATCAATGAGTAATTCCAATTCCTCTGCTGAATGCTGATCATGTTCATTTGCTTTTGTAAGACCTAAAATCTTGATCACTACATTAGACAATAAGTT
>DATHPB010000133.1:0-2277 GCA_035484295.1 Cytophagaceae bacterium | reverse complement strand
TTTTAGAAGTAATGCTGTTGTTGATCCACTGATTGAGAAAGGACAAAATACCTTCTTCTTTCTGAAAATGCTCTCCAAAGGTTTCATAATCCAATCCGAGATTGATCGTGTTCTGAGGGGAGGTGTATTGCAGTATTTTTTTAGTGAATTGTTGAGCCTTTAAGTTCGAACTTTTCATATGAAAGCGAAAAGCGATTTCATCCGATAAAACAAAATTACGGGGAATCAATACCAGGTCTTCATTAGGACTTGAGGTATAAATACGATTAGGATTGGCTTTGCCTAAATTGTTTTCGCTACCTTCGATCCAGATGCCTCGGTACCCATTGCGGTGCACGGTTTCTGTAATATTGTCTTGATACAATAATTCTGTGTTGCGAAAGATAAGGGGATCAATGCCCAAATATTTCCGTATTGTTTTCTTATGCAGTTTGATTTGTCTGTCAAATTCTTCGAGATTATAAAAAGCGGCCAGCGAATGGTAATACGTTTCGCCTAGAAACTCCACAGCTTTTGTAGCTGCCAGTGCCTTGAAAGAAGCAATCACATCCGGTCTGTTTTGGGCTAATTGTTCAATCAATATGCCACTGAGGGAAAAAGCGCATTTGAATTTTCCTTTGTGTTTTTTGATGAGTTCAAGCAACAGTGCATTGGTAGGAAGGTAACAATTGTCTGATACCTTATTTAAGATGTCTGTATTGAGTTTGTCGTTAAAGTAATGTTGTTGCTGCCCTATGTCAAAAAAAGAAAAATTGCGAATTCGAAGCGGTTGATGTACTTGAAAATAAAGGCAAACAGAGGGCATAATCAGTGGAGTATTTTATCATAGAGCGCCATGGCTCTGTCAGCAGCATGTTCCCAGGTAGACTCTTCAATGTCTTTAGAAGCTTGTATTACACATCTTGTGCGGAGTTTTTGGTTACTGAGTAAAGATACAATATGTTCTGCAAATGCACCAGTATTCCAGTGATCGGCAAACAAAGCACCTTTCAGGAGTTCATACATGCCCGATTGTGCAGAGATCACGCAAGGTACTTTAAACTGTACGGCTTCCAGGGCCGTTAATCCAAACGGTTCGGACATAGAAGGCATGCAATACACATCGGCCATGGCCATAAGGTCAAAGAGCTGGCCCCGGTTCAGTTGGCCGGTGAAGTGAATGCGATCACCGTTTTTATGGTGAGCGCCGCTTTCAATGGTGTTTGGCAGAAGATTGCCTGTACCTGCCATCACAAAACGCGTGTTGGGTTTTTTCTTCAGCACGCGTTGTGCGATTTCTATAAATTGTAACGGTGCTTTTTGTTGTGTCATTCTCCCTACAAAAACAACCAATGGTTCCTTGAATGGTTTTTCCTTTTTGTAAGGATGGATCTCTTCCATACCATTGCGTATGGTAAATAATTTCTTGGGATTGACTCCGTATCTTGAGAAGGCAATGCGTCCAGTATAGTTGCTTACCGGTACTACATAATCGGCTTCTTCCATTCCCCATTTTTCAATTTGAAAAATAAGCCCGTTGCTGTCAGGACCGCTTCTGTCGTATTCGAGCGAATGGATTTGAACAACAAGCGGTTTGCCTGTACGTTTTTTTAGCTCTATACCGGCAGGTATCGTCATCCAATCGTGACAATGGATGACATCGAAATCCAGGTCTTTAGCTTCCGAGATGACAAGCTCTGTATAGAGGGTAGTGTTTTTTAACAGATCGTTGCCGTATAATTCTTTAATGTCAAAAGAAAACGGATCGCTTTTTTTCTGTGCAGGGACTGTTGTTTTTGTATTTTTCTTACCCGAAAATATTTTTGTTTGCTGTTCTTGTTTAGTCAATTGCTGATAAGGATCAAGCGTGACATTTACCTGGAAGGTTTTGATTAACTCGTTATAAGCGGTAGGTTCATTTGCCTTTGGGTGTGAGGCATGTTCCTTTTCATTTAAACCAATAAGGTGAATGTTTTTTGGTGAAGCAGCAGATTTAGGAACAATAAAAGAAAGTTCTGTTTTAGAGGCAAGAGCCTGACTAAGTCCATAACAAGCCACACCTAACCCTCCATTGACCATAGGAGGATATTCCCAACCTAACATGAGTACTTTTGGCTTGTTCATTAAAAACGGGGAGTCTAATGTTAATAAGTTAACTCTATTTCCTTACTAGTACAAATACTATGCGGCAGATCTTACAAAAATGAGGGAAGAATACTATTTATAGTTAAAGTATTCATACCTAAAGGGTAAACGTTTTAACAAGTATCGTAAAAAAAGTATTTTTTTACCTGTCGA
>DATHPB010000132.1:0-3700 GCA_035484295.1 Cytophagaceae bacterium | reverse complement strand
GGGAGTTGTTTTTCAAAATGTAAGTTTCCCTTTTGACAAATCCATCGTTATCATAATGACATTAGGTTTTTCATTTTACATGTTGTATCAGTTGATGATCATGAACATCAACATGCAGGAAAAACTGAAACGTCTCAATGGCAGCCTGCAGATTCGTAACCTGAGGCTTAAAAAAAGCAATGAAGACTTGGACAGTTTTGTTTATAGGGCTTCTCATGATCTACGTTCTCCTTTGGCATCCATCATGGGTGTCATCAATATTGTCAAAACGGAGAAAGACGTGAGTAAGATCAACGAGTACATGAAGTACCAGGAACGTTCTGTAAAAAAACTGGACGATTTAATACAAGATATATTGGATTTATCCAGAAATTCTAAACTGGATGTTTTTATTGAACCTATAGAGTTGAAAGGGTTTGTAAAAAACTGTGTCGATAGTTTTTCCTACATGGAGGACTTTTTAAAAGTCGACATCCAAATCGATATACCGGATGATTTTATTTTGTATTCGGATACCAGAAGGCTAAAGATTGTTTTTAATAATATTATTTCCAATTCGCTTCGTTATTACGACAAAAGGGAAAAAAACTCTTATTTGAGGATAGAAGCTTCCTTTAATCAGGGAGAAACCAATTTTATTTTCGAGGACAATGGTATAGGAATACAACAGGAACACATTGGAAGAGTATTTGAAATGTTTTACAGAGCAACCCATTACACTACAGGTTCAGGCCTTGGATTGTACATTGTAAAAGATGCCATTGATAAACTAGGTGGTACCATAACAATCAATTCTGTGTACGAATGGTATACAACCATCCGAATTACGCTTCCTAAACGTGAGAAATATGCGGAAAAAGAAAGTCAATAAATAGCAATTAATGGGAGCACACTATAAGTATTTAAGCAGTAAATTATTTGCCCCTGTCGATAGAAAAATATGGACACGTACGCTCAATCTGGTGGATTGCAGAAGAGATTGTATCATTTTTAGAATATTTGTATACGTTACCATTGTACTTATTTTTTCCAATAGCCTGCAATACTATTTAGGGATCTATAGAAACTATTGGATTGTAGCAAGCCAATTGTCCGTCTTCATCTTTTCTGCCTTTCTGTTGTATAAAGGAAAAGACCTTTGGGCCAAAAATTTGGTCTTGATATTCATGAATTGTACTTTTTTTTATAATTCGTCCACTTTCGGAAGAGACGTTCCTTCATACCTTTACGTGTTTCCGATTGTATTGTCAACGTTGTTTTTTTTCAATAGTGATCAGGTGAAATATTCGATGAGCTTGTTGCTCCTGATATTTGTCAATTTGTTGCTGTTGGAATATACCGACTATTCCTTTTTTAGAAATGACGTGGTGCTTACTCCTTCTCAACTGAAGGTAAGGACTATTATTAATTTAGTCATAAGCCTTTCTTTGGGAGCTATTCTTATGAAAGAATTGATTTTCATGCACCGTTACAATCAACGAAGGTTAAAACGGCTGAACCTGAAGTTAAAACGGAAAAATGAAAAACTGAATAAGATCAACAGAGAGCTGGACAGTTTTGTCTACCGTTCTTCGCATGATTTGAGATCTCCCTTAACTTCTATCATGGGAATCATCAACATCATCAAGTCCGAAACGAATGTAGAAAAGATACAGGAATACATGATGTTTCAAGAGCGGTCTGTAAAAAAACTGGATACCTTAATTCAGGATATTTTGAACATATCAAGAAATGCACGTTTAGAAATTGTAGTTGAAGCTATTCCGATAAAGCAATTCATACTCCATTGTCTGGAGGGATTGTCAGACATGGAAGAGTATGGAAAAGTAAGCATAAACGTGGACGTTCCCGAATCACTTGTTGTCTATTCGGATGTCAACAGACTCCGCGTGATCTTTCATAATTTGTTTTCTAATGCACTGCGTTATTACGATCATACCAAAGAGCGTCCGTTTTTAACTGTCCAACTTGTTTCTCCAGATGCAGATCGTGCGGAGCTCCTTATTACGGACAATGGTATCGGTATCAAGTACGAGCATCTTGATAAAGTATTTGACATGTTTTACAGAGCAACCGATCAGAACAACGGCTCGGGTCTCGGTTTATACATTGTAAAAGAAGCAATCCATAAGATCGAAGGAAAAATAGAATTAAAATCTGTTTATGGTGAGGGAACTTCCGTATTGATTACCATTGTTAACTTAGGTACCATGGAAGGATCTTCCAATTCCTTACATGGTACATTATTTACAAACCGTTCATGAATTCTTAATATGAAAAAAGCACTTGTTTTTACTTTCCTGTTTTTTGTTGCCTGTACAGGTTTAAGCCATGCACAGGCGGCATTTTCCTTTGAACAAACCGCTCATGATTTTGGCGTTGTTAAACCTGGCAAGGATACGCTATGGTATGATTTTGTTTTTGTCAACAAAGGGATAGATCCTTTGGAGATTACGTCTGTAAAGACGTCTTGTGATTGTACACTGGCAAAATGGCCCAAGACTCCTATTCAACCGGGGAAGAAAGCTACGATTAAAGGAGGTTTTAAGATTGAAGGCAAAACGGGACCTTTTGATAAATCCATCATCATCATTGCGAACACATCACCTGCTACCACTTTTCTTACACTGACGGGTGATGTTAAATGACATGAATCAAGCGAAGCTTGATTATACAAGCTTTCGCATGATCAGTATATTGCCGTAGTGCAAGTTTTCATGACCGTAACTATAGGTAATGGCATCTTCTATATTGGAGAGGACCACACCTGCGGATGTAGTATAGGTTTCATACGAATTGAATTTCTTAGCGGTATAATCTTTTTCAAATATTTCCGCTGTGTTAAGAAATAATGATTTTATTTCATCCAGACTTACTGGTTCTGTCCATCCTTTAGGACTGGTGCCTTTGCGGTATTTGGCGATGAAATCCTGAGACACCTGAGGAGTCGCTCCACTTATGCCGTAGCAAAGATGTTGTTGGGAAGCCATCATGTGTCCGATGTGCCAGATGATGTTATTATTATGACCTTCAGGAATTTTGTTAAGTTGTTCGGTGCTTAGTGTTTCCACACTTTTTAATGTGTTTTTTCTAAGCTGGAGAAGTGCGTCGAATAGGAACATGTTTTTTTTAGGTAATGTATCAAAAAAAGGATGTTCAGTCAATCATTAAGTTTACTTTATAATGATTGGGCTTTTATAAAACAAATGAATAACTTTATTCCAGAGACAAAAAGCAATGAAGAGAATATTATTCCCTACCGATTTAACGGATAAACCCAAGAGAGCACTTGATTACGCGCAATATTTATCCATCAATACCGGATCAGAATTGGTATTATTCCATTCATCAATGGAAGAATCTGAGAGGGATAGCTCGATCGGTGAGCTAAAAGCATTGACACAAGAGTTGGAGCAATCGGAAGTAAGAGGAGCCAAGACCATTCGTTACGATTACATGAGTCAATTGGGATTACCCGTTGATCAGTTGATAGAAGCGATGGACAAGTCAAAGAGTAAACTCCTGGTGATGGCTACAACCGGCGCCAACAGAGATAACTTCCAGGGACTTTATTTAAAAAGCAATACATCGGCCGTATTAGAAAAATTGCACAAACCGGTTTTATTTTTTCCTTTTGATTCTAAAATTGATAAAATCAGCCGGGCATTAGTCTCTGTTGATGTGATGAGATATTCTAAAG
>DATHPB010000131.1:0-3675 GCA_035484295.1 Cytophagaceae bacterium | reverse complement strand
TCCGATGATATACTGGTTGTCCAGCAAGCATTTCAAAATCTTGAGGATCCACTTCCTTTGTTGAATGGATCGGTCATGTTTCGCAGAAAGGTGGTGGAAGAAGGAATATTGTTTCGTCACTTGAGATATGTTAACCGTGGACAAGATGATGATTGGTTATATCGGGTGTCAGAAAAATTTAACGCGACAAATATCAATAAACCTTTGTATTATTATAGAAGCAATAATTCTTCCATGACCTTGAATGTGTCGCATATCAATTACTTCAGTATATTTGCCGGCGATTATGTTCGGTTTCTGAAAACCTACAGGATGGAGCAAGGAAGTGATTTGCTGGAAGAACAAAACGATGCCGTTATAAAAACATTTTTTGCCAAAAAGAAAAAAGAAATCACTGATAAAGATCCTGCGTACCTGGAATTATACATTGCACATAAATACCTGACACAAGAAAACAGGCGACAAACCTTGACGTGGCTTTTTAAGGCATTATGGAAAGACTTGGGCAATTCGTTCATCTGGAAAAAAATAGTTTTCGTGTCGTTGAGTAAGCAAAGCTGATATGGTGTTATTCTCTATCATCATCCCGACATACAACAGGGCTGCTTTTATCCAGAAAGCGGTAGACAGCGTCTTGACGCAAACGTATTCAAATTGGGAATTGATCATTATCGACGATGCTTCTTCTGACGATACGGCTGTTCTTTTGCAATCCTATACAGACGAGAGAATTCATATATATCGCAATGATAAGAATCTTGAACGCTCTGCCAGTCGTAATAAAGGAATTGCATCGGCCGAAGGAGAATATATTTGTTTTCTGGATAGCGACGATTATTTTTTACCCAATCATTTGACACTGTTGGCCGATGCGATAAAAAAAACAGACGGTCTGAAAGCACTCTTGCATACGGATGTTGAACAATACAATCGTCAAGAAAACACGCGCAAAATTGTAACGAGTGTAACGACAGGTAACAAGGTGGAATCGATACTTACTCAACACATTCCTGTTATATCGGTCGCAGTGCATCGTGATATTCTTGCTACATTTCAGTTTGATACTTCTCTGAATATAAACGAAGATGTTTACCTGTTTGCTCGAATTGCTGCTTGCTTTCCTGTCGTGCATGTCCCGAATGTATCAGTCGTGTGGGTCTTGCATGGTAGCAATACGGCAGATGTAGAAAAAGATTGTTTGACACCACAAGTGATAGCTACAAGAAAAATTGTAAACGATCCGTTGCTTGCTCGATTTATTTCTTCTGCATTTAAAAAAAACAAATACTTCCAATTATATAGTCAATTGGTTTATTTTCATGCATCGCATCGTAGACATTGGGAAGCAATGCGTTACTTTCTAAAAGGATGCGCGATTGCTCCTTGGGAAAAAAATAACAAAACGAACTTCTTGAATGTAGTCTACCATTTACCAGGAGGACAGGCAGTGAAGAAAATCATGCATTTATTGAATTGAATGACTCACAAAAAACTTAAGATAACGATCTGCAGTTATGACGGCAAGGATTACTTCGGTGGTCCTTACGAATGGGTGAAACGTTTCGGTCTTGCGCTGAGAACGGTAGATGTAGAAGTGTCTTTCCTTTTTTTTAGTGATCATAATCCTTCTTGTTCTTCTACTTACCAATATTTGAAAGAACGGGGATTTGACTGCCAGATTTTACCCCATCATTCTTTTTCTCAGTATCATGACAATACGGAAGACCGTGTGAGATGGTGTTTGCAACAAGTCAGGCAAAATCCACCAGATGTTTTCATTGCCAATGCGGTATTACCTGCATTGTTTGCTGGCCGATGGATCAAGCAAGCGGGGATACCTGTGATCGGAGTCTTACATACAGACGATGTACGTCACGAATGGTTATTTGAAGAATTTGTGAGTGCTTCAAAAGAATTTTGTGTCAGTGCATTAGTTTGTGTATCGGAAATGCTTCGCGAAAAGGTTGTTTCTTTCAATACTTGGGATGTCCCGGTGGAAGTCATATCATGTGGCACACCAATACCAACTCGACAAAAAATAAAAGATGCCTCTCCATTAAAAATCGTATATGCTGGAAAGTTAACAGAAGAAGCAAAACAAATTTCCTTACTGGCCAAAGCATTCTGCCGTGCTGTAAATGAAATAGAAGAAATCGAAGCATATGTATATGGTGACGGACCGGCTAAAAAAAATGTGCAATCTATCTTGGAACAAGAAGATCTCGGACATCGTGTGCATTACGAGGGATTTGTTTCAAGCATGGAGATTCAGGAAAAGCTTGCAGACAAGCATGTTATTGTCTTGTTGTCGGATTATGAAGGATTACCCATCATCCTGATGGAAGCCATGGCTTGCGGATTGGTTCCTGTTTGTTTGAATATTAGAAGCGGAATTCCTGAATTGGTAAAACAGGAAGAAACAGGACTTTTGGTAAACGACAGGGACGGAGACTTTATTCAGGCAATTAAAAAATTGAAGACAGATTCAACTTTGTTACAGAAGTTATCTGCACAGGCATTGCACGAAGTGAACAAGCATCATGCCATGTCTATTATCGTTGACAAGTGGCTATTGCTGGTGAATCAGCTGGTGAAAGACTCGAGTAAAAGTGCAGTGGAAATACCTGATCGTATGATTCTGCCTTCTGTCAATAAACATTTGAAAGGCATAGATGAACGGAAAGATTCGTTGATCCGCTATGTAGGAAAACAATGGTTACGAATAAGAAGAAACATACTTTAGAGAAACATGTTATTCAATTCTTTCACCTTTCTTGTTTTTTTTAGTCTGGTATTCCTGGCATACTGGTCGTTGTCTGGACAATTTAAAGGGCAAAATGTTTTTTTGCTGTTGGCCAGCTGCTTCTTTTATGGTTGGTGGGATGCTCGTTTTTTAGTTTTAATGGGATTGAGCAGTTTGTTTGGTTTTGTATCAGGCTACTTGATCGAGCGTGAAATAGATCCTGGTCGGCGGAAATTTTTTTTAAGCCTCAGTATCATTACCAATCTCATCTTTCTTGGCTTTTTTAAGTATTATAATTTTTTCATTACGTCCTTTTCGGAGCTATTGACTGTAGCGGGATTCAGGCAAGACTCGTTGACGCTATACATCATCCTTCCAGTGGGCATTAGTTTTTACACGTTTCATAACATCAGTTATGCTATTGATGTGTATCGGAAAGAACTACAAGCTACCCGTGATGTCATTTCTTATTTTGCTTTCATAAGTTTCTTCCCCCAGTTGATTGCTGGACCGATTATGAAGGCCAAAGAATTTTTACCGCAGTTTTATACAAAGAGAATTTTCAATGAGCAAAAGGCAGTAGAAGGATTACGGTTTATTCTGTGGGGGTATTTTAAAAAGATTGTCATTGCCGATGGATGCGGTATTTTGGCGGACGCTATTTTCGGAAGCTATACCACTCAACCTTCTTCAGTTTTGTTGTTGGGTGTATTTTATTTTGCGATTCAAATTTACGGAGACTTCTCAGGTTATACGGATATCGCCATTGGATTGGGTAAACTGTTTGGTTTTGATTTTGTTCTCAATTTCAAAACACCTTATTTCTCACGCAGTATTCCTGAGTTCTGGAGAAGATGGCACATTTCATTGACTTCCTGGTTTAGGGATTACATCTATTTCCCATTGGGAGGAAACAGAGGAAGCAGATGGAT
>DATHPB010000130.1:0-6535 GCA_035484295.1 Cytophagaceae bacterium | reverse complement strand
TGTTTTCTTCATTCCTCTTTTGTTCTTTATTGTTCATCCTGGAATCTACTTCTGTGATGATTTTCTTCTATTCTTTGCTTAAGATCATTGCTTCTTCCCTGACAACGGCATTATTCTTAACCATGTACAGTTACCTCTGGGCGTCCAGGTCAACCAAAAGAAGATGAATTCCATTCAACGAAAAGTCATACAGTTTGTATTTGTATTCGTAGGATTGACTTACGTTGTACGACTTTTTGTTTTGCAAATTCTCGATTCAAGGTATAAACTTGAAGCAGAAATCAATGCGGTAGAAAAAATCATCGACTATCCCAACAGAGGATTGATCTACGATAGAAAAGGAAAGTTATTGGTGTTCAATACACCGGTATTTGACATCACGGTTATACTCAGGGAATTCAAGCTTGCAGATACATCAGATTTTTGTCACAAGTTTGGCATCACACCTGATTCTTTAAAAGGTATTGTGGCCGACTTGAAAAAAGACAGAGGATATAGCCGCAACAAACCTATGCCATTGTTCAAGCAGCTGTCAAACGAGGACTTCGGGAAGATTCAGAATTTTTTATCGGACTACCCGGGTTTGTATGTGCAAGCCCGTTCCGTAAGGTCTTATCCGCATAAAAGTCTGGCGAATGCTCTCGGTTATATTGGGGAAATCAGTAGAACCAGTTTGGAAAAGCAAACCAACGATTATTACCATCAAGGCGATTATATTGGATTGAGCGGATTGGAGCAATCCTACGAAGAACAATTGCGTGGGCAGCGCGGTGTACGTTTTGTGATGAAAGATGTAAGAGGTGTTCAGAAGGGTCATTACCGTGGCGGCGAATACGATACCACTGCAGTGGCAGGAGAAAACCTTGTGAGCACCATAGATCTTGAACTACAGGAATACGGAGAATTATTGATGCAACATAAAATAGGAAGCATAGTTGCCATCGAGCCTTCTACTGGAGAAATTTTGGCTTTCGTATCGGCACCATCTTATGATCCGGCTTTGCTTTCGGGAAGATTGTATTCTGCAAATTACGGAAGGATATTGATGGATCCATTGAAACCTCTGTTCAACCGTCCTCTGATGGCGCAGTATCCTCCTGGCTCTATATTTAAGCTGGCGCAAGCATTGACCGGTTTGCAATTGGGTGTGATTACAGAACGTACGCAATTCTCTTGCGATAAATCATTAGTGAACTGCCACGAACATCCGTCTCCAACTGATTTGCGCTCATCGATCCAATGGTCCTGTAATCCCTATTATTTTTTGACGTTTAAAAAAATAATCAATCAAGACCTCAGCACAAATAAATTCAAAGACACCGAAATGGGTTTTGACATGTGGAGACCCAATATATTATCCATGGGTTTTGGCAGCAAGCTGGATGTCGATCTTCCTAACGTTAAAGGCGGTAATATCCCCTCAAATCAATACTACGATAAAATATACGGTGACATGCATTGGAAATTCTCCACCATTTATTCTTTAGGAATTGGTCAAGGAGAAATTTCCATCATCCCCATACAAATGGCAAACTTTGCAGCGATGATCGCCAACAGAGGTTATTTCTATACACCGCATTTGGTCAGAAGTATTGGTCAACAAAAAAGAACATTGGAGAAATATAAAGTCAGGCACCAGACCACTATTCATCCGAAATATTTCAAACCAATTGTGGATGGCATGGAGCAAGTGGTACAAGCGGGTACCGCCGCATGGACCAGGTCTCGTGACAGTGTGGTAATTTGCGGTAAGACGGGAACAGCAGAAAATCCTCACGGTGATGACCACTCGGTATTTATTGCGTTTGCTCCGAAAGAGAATCCTAAAATAGCCATCGCCGTATTTGTTGAGAACGCGGGTTTCGGAGCCATGACAGCAGCTCCTATTGCAATGCTGTTGATTCATAAATACCTCAAACGCGCACCCAATAAATACATGGAGGAATACATCATCAACAAAGACTTGATGGGTAAGTACAGTAGTTATAAAAAATGAGAAACGTTGACAACAAGATATCGTCGAACATTGACTGGATCACGGTAGGATTCTACTCCTTATTTGTGTTGCTTGGTTGGTTCAATATTTTTGCTGTAGTTTATGATCCAGAAGCAGAAGCTTCACAAAGTATGTTTGATTTTTCCATGAACGCAGGAAAACAACTGATGTGGATGTGTACCGCCGTGGTACTGATCATCATGATACTTGTGATTGATTTTAAATTCTATTCCACATTTGCTTATATCATCTACGGGCTAGTGATTGTGCTTTTGATGGTGACCACTGTTGTAGCAACGGAAGTCAACGGTTCCAGATCTTGGCTGGACTTGGGATTCACGAAAATACAACCTGCCGAATTTGCCAAGTTCGCTACCGCATTGGCATTGGCAAAGTACATGTCACCCGTCAATGTGAAATTTGAACGTCTTGAAACAAAAGTAATAGCGGGTCTTATACTAGCATTGCCTTGTATTTTTATCTTGTTGCAAAACGAGACAGGAACTGTACTGGTGTTTTCTGCATTCATTTTGGTATTGTACAGGGAAGGATTATCCGGTGTTATTCTACTGATTGGTGTAATGAGTGCATTACTGCTTGTATTGACATTGATCTATGATAAATTCATTATTGTATACGTCATCGGTGGACTGGCTTTCATCATGATTCTATACTTGATTCAAGCAGCAACCAACAGCACAAGAAAAAGGTTATTGTTTCGAAATATCTTTGTGGTGACTTTGGTTGCCGGTATTTGTTGCGGAGTAGTATTCGGTGTGGACTTTTTTGTAAACAAAGTCTTGCAAACCCATCAACGCAACAGGGTCATGGTACTCATTGACCAGGAGCTAGACCCTAAAGGAGTAGGTTACCATGTACGCCAATCAAAAATTGCCATCGGATCAGGAGAGTTTTGGGGTAAGGGGTTTTTAGAAGGCACTCAGACCAAGTTTGACTTCGTACCCGAACAAAGTACGGATTTTATTTTCTGTACCATTGGCGAAGAACACGGTTGGTTTGGCAGCACATTATTGATAGGGCTTTATGTAGCTTTCTTGCTAAGGCTAGTATTTTTAGCAGAACGGCAAAAAGATAAATTTGCCAGGATTTACGGATACTCCGTTGCCTGTTTGATTTTCATTCACTTCATGGTGAATATAGGTATGACCATCGGCATATTCCCTGTGATCGGTATTCCATTGCCTTTCTTCAGCTATGGAGGGTCTTCGCTTTGGTCCTTTACTATTTTATTGTTTATTTTTTTGAAGCTGGACGCACACAGAGGAGAAGTATTGGTTCATTAAATGGATTATTCCTTAACAAGGAGCTATATAAAAGAAGGGGACGTTCCGAATATCCGGAACGTCCCCTTCTTTTATATGGTTTTATGGAATGACTAACCGCTGGTTAATAAAATTTACGTTCTATGATTTTCAAAAACTCATCTGCTTCTTCTGAGTGTGATGACCATTTATATTTTTCTGCATAATTACGGTGCAGCATTTCTTTTACTTTTTCTATGCTTTCCGCTTGTTCAATTTCATTCAGTGCAGCAGCATAGTCCGTGCTGTTACCATCGAATAAAATGTTGATGAACAAAAATTTTAAATTCAATGGAATGGAAGATTTGATGTCTTCTATTTTTGATTTTGAAAAACGATCTGCAATGCTGCTTTCAGGTTTAAGCGCATCGTTGATGGTCAGTTGATGTTCCTTCACCTGTTGTTGCAAGATAGTTTTCTCACTTGATTTTTTATAGAGAGGGGCTACTGGAGGTGTTGGCTTACTTTCTGTTTTTGCTTCTTCTCCAAACGGTTTACTTAAATTGACTTGCTGTTCGATGATATTTTTTATAGAAAGAGGATTAAATTCCTTGATATCGAATGGTAATAGAGTCGACAAGTTGTCCAATGTTCCTTGTGCGTTGTTTTCTTCCGCTACTGTTGGCAAAGGAAGAGAAGAGATTATTTTTTTTAATTCCTCGCGGGTTATTTCATGACTGTTATTTTTTTGAAGTTCTTCTTGGAGAGACTGGAAAATGGAGTCGTAAATCTTGTGGTATTTTCTACCGTCTAACAAGACATTTTTAAGTACCACGTTTTTCTCGCTCACTTCCAATAGCAAATAATCGGCAGGTGAAAGACAGAGAATAATTGTTTCTCCAACCGCTTTTTGAACAAGTGGAAGAAAAGCTTCTTTAGAGATGGAAATATTTTTGGATACGGTGTTCATGAAACTGTTAAGTGCCTCTTTTACCGCCGTTGTTTCATAATCGAAATAAGGGCTTTTCAATTTTTGCAATTCCTCTTTCCAACGGTCGAACAATGTCTTAATGATTAAGAGATTCAGTTGCTGTACAGATGTAAAAGAAAGTATTTGTTCTCCATTGATGTTTTCTTTACCTGTAAAAAAATTATTGCATAGCTTGCTTGAAAGTGCGGTGCTGTAGGCTTGTATCTTAGAAAGATCCAAATTTATACTCATAATGGAGGTCGATAATGTGCTGGTTATAAAATTACCTAAATTAACAGCAATATTCTATGTTAAAAATAAAGTTTTTACGTTTATTTGAATAGCATGAAATCCTTAAAACTGATAGCGTATACCTTGACTGTTTGGATGCAGTTGAGCCTTTTTTCGACATATGGCCAAAGTCCTGTTGGTATTGGACAGTGGAGAACACATTATCCTACAAGTGACAATGCTCACAATCTTGTTCCTGTGGGTAATCGACTTTATTGTGCAAATGCTATATCAATTTTTTACTATGACAAGGAGGATAAAGCGCTGACTTCCATTTCTAAAAAAGATGGTCTGACCGGTACTGACATCAGCAGGTTGGGCTCTTATCAGTCAAAACAATTACTGGTAGGATATTCGGATGGCAATATTGACATCGTGAATGGCAATGTATACACTCAATTTAATGACATTCAACGGGCAAGTATAACTGGATCGAAGAACATCAATCATTTTTATACTTATGGTAACAATGTGTTTGTGTCAACAGATTATGGATTAAGCATTATCAACATGGACAGGCAGGAGGTTTCTGACTCCTATATGAATGTAACCAGCGATGGGTCTGCTAATATTTTTTATGCATCTGTCATCAGTCAAGACGGTGATTCCATATATGTCGCTTCACAAAAAGGAATACTGGCTGCCAACTATTCTCCTGGTATCAATTTAAGAGATTATAACAGTTGGAAACTTTACGATTCGACAGTTGGGCTTCCAGCGGGTACCACCAAATCAATAGGTAGACTCGGAAATACGATCTTTGCCGGAGTAAATAATAAAGGACTTTACTATTTTGACGGCACGCAATGGCATTCTACTGGTATTGCAGGAACAGATATAAGAACCGTATCCAGTGGCGATGCCTCGATTGTGGTTAGTCTGGACGATAAAATAATACAATGCACTTCTGTTTCTGCGAGCCAAACATTCTACACAAACTATTTTAACTCTCCATACGATGCGTTTGTTGATAATGCAGGCACCATATGGTTTTCGCAACCTAGTTTTGGTATTGTGTACTACAACCCTACGGTTCAAAACGTAGGTGCGCCGAATGGACCATCGACACAGGATGTATACCGGATGAAATACATCAATGAGCAAATCGTGAGCTTGAGAGGTGGATTGAATGCTTCGTACGGTAATGACTACAAAGATATCGCCATCATGTTTTTAAGTAAGAATGACGTATGGACCTCGTATGGCAAGTACAGTGGTAATGGTATCCCTCCTGTTCCAAGGGATGTCATGGACGGTGCTTATCATCCGGGTACCAACAAATGGTATTTTTCCACTTATGGTTATGGATTGCTCAAGTATGATCCGGTTGCCAATCAATTTTCTTTATTGGATACAAACACTACACCGGCACTAAAAAGCATGTTCTTGTCGGGATTGACAACAGAAGCAGATGGTACGGTATGGCTCTGTGCACCGCGTATTCTGGGTACAGCAGATGTTCCCTTTTTGTACGCGATTTCTCCAGATGGAAGTTGGCATCCTTTTAAAGCATTCCAGGCCAACGGAAGAGACCCGCAGGGAATTGTGATCGATCAGCAATCTAACAAATGGATGTTTTTGAATGCGTCAAACGGTATCCAAGGGTTGATGATGTTCAAAGAAATTAATAAAAATACGGGTACGAGTACTCAAGTGTATTTCGGGACAGATGATGCCTCAGGAGCATTGCCTAATATGAATGTCAATACTGTTGATGTAGACAAAACAGGACAAGTTTGGGTAGGGACTAATCAGGGAATCTGTGTGTTTACCAATCCTTCACAGATCAAACCCTATAGTATTCCTAAAGCGTATCTACCCATTGTAAATGGATTCCCTTTATTTTTCGATAAAAGGATAAATATTATCAAAGTGGATGGTGCTAACAGAAAATGGGTGGGGACTCCTGAT
Organism: Cytophagaceae bacterium; assembly: GCA_035484295.1. Taxonomy (GTDB): domain Bacteria; phylum Bacteroidota; class Bacteroidia; order Cytophagales; family Cytophagaceae; genus JACMQM01. The sequence goes on along the minus strand of DATHPB010000130.1, from coordinate 105 downwards.
GGCGTTTTTTTATTGAGCTCGGATGGCTTGGAAACGATTCACAAATTTGATAAAGACAATAGTCCGCTGGTCGATAATAATATTTATGCCATTACGATCAATGAA
>DATHPB010000129.1:0-2630 GCA_035484295.1 Cytophagaceae bacterium | reverse complement strand
TTGTCTTACCAAACATATGAATTATAACAAATAATCCGTTATTTCTAATGTTTACAAGACATCGTTACCTTAGAGTACAATACCATTGAATAGTTTAAATGCGACCATTCCTTTTTCTGTATAATCTGTTTTTTCTATGCTGTATAACAACTATTGCGCATTCGCAATTTGTGTCTGCTACCTTAGGTATAAACGGATTAACCTGTTCCATGTGCTCTTATGCCGTACAAACAGAAATCGAAAGATTATCTTTTGTAGAGCAGGCAAACCTTGACTTGAATACGAACATTGCAAAAGTGACTTTCAAACCAGACCAGAAGGTAAGCATAAAGGAACTTGCAGACGCCGTATCTAAAGCCGGTTTTTCAGTAGGTTATACCGAAGCAGATTATATCTTTGATCAGCTTTCTATCAGCAATCAATCAACCTTTACATACCAAGGCGAAGAATATCAATTCATCAAACCATCGCAGTTTCTACTTAATGGAAGAACAACCTTAAAATTCTTAGATAAAAAATTGACCAGCAAAAAAACATACTCTTTCTGGGCTCCACTGATAAAAGAAAGTTTAAAGCAAACCAATTCTTCATCCCAGATTATTTACCACGTCACGCTTTGATCAAATCGTTCTTGATAATGTTTCTTTTCTGTTTCACTTCTCAAATAGTGGCACAAGAACTTTATCCATACGCTGAAGCGGCCAGCACACAACCCAAGGGTGTCCCTACGGTTCGCTTTGCTTATGAGCATTACAAAGAATTACCTTCTCAACGCGGACGTTACTTTACAGGTATCAGAGTCGTTTACGGATTAACCCATAAACTAACTGTCGGTGTCTCTGTTACAGGTTCTAACCATCACCGTAGAAAATTCCCAGACGGTTCCACAGGCCTGACAAATTATTTTCAGAATCATCACCTCAAATCATATCCTCAAAATCCTTATCAGGTAGAAGGATTCATTGCTTTATTAAAATACAGATTTCTTAACATTGACGGACATCAGCGACATTTCCGAATGGCAGTTATGGGATCTGTTGCCAAATCGTTTATTCCGCATGACAGTGCAGAACCCAGGCTGGGCGACAATTCTGGAGCGGAAGGTTCCTGGATTGCGACATTGTTATTGAAGCGCTTTGCTGTTTCTCTTACCAATGGTTATATTTTTCCTGCAAAATATAAAGACAAAAGCCAGGGAATCGTTTTTCAATCTGGAAATTGTCAATACCTTAACGTATCACTAGGCTACAGACTTATCCCTTCCAAATATTCCAGCTACAGCAATGTGAATGTGAATTTCTATCTGGAATTCATCACTGCTTCTTATGGTGGTGCAACGATGTCAATAAATGGTCAACCTTATTCCTTTGACTCATATCAATACTATGACAAATACATTTACAATAGCTTGCAACCAAATACTTATTCTGAGATGAGACCCTCCCTACAATTTATACTTTATTCTACAACCCGCATAGAAACTGGTGTGGCAAGCCCTATATACAACCAATCTTATCTTCACTTTTACCCTATGTATTTCATCTCTATTCACAGGAGTTTTTTCAAAGTGAAAAAAAACGATCCGAAAAAAATATAACCACTATTTTTTTTCAGAGATGTTGAAGCAAAATCTCGTATAGACTTTAATGCCTTCGTACAAAGAACTTATTTTAATCTGCTCATCTATGTTGTGTACGGAAGAAATTTCCTCCTGAGAAAAAACTGCTGGAATACAGCCGTAGACAGGAATTCCTTTGACGCGGAAAATATTATTATCTGTACTTGCCGGAAACAAATAAGGAATGACTGTTCCTTTGGGATTCTGTTGGTGAATGGCTTTTGCAAAGGCATCGTAATAAATCGTACGAGGAGAAGGTTTAGATGCCGGACTGGCTTCCAATATTTTGATCTTCAATTTCTGATTAGACAATCGCCTTAACTTATTGATAAACTTTTCTGTTCCTTCTCCCGGTAACAAGCGACAATCCAGTACAGCAATGGCTTTGTTCCCAATTTGATTTCTCACGCTCTGTCCGCTAGAAAGCTGTGTAATGACAAATGTGTTGAATACAAAAGGATGGAAGACTTCCCCTTCTTCAAAATATTTTTTTACGAACGGCCATAGCACCATCCAGTTAACGTGTTTTACAAAAAATCCTCTTGTACCCCCAATATAATTACCCATGCTTTTAAACATTTGCAGAGTCAGCGGATCAAAGTGTGGTTGCCTCGGTTGATCCATCAAACGTGTCAGGTATCGAATCAACCTTTTGTTGGCATACAAAGACGGAGGCACAGCTCCGTGACCGGACGATTTTTGGTCTACTTCCAATTGCAACCACAAAGCCGATTTTTCTGCCAATGATACACCATAAAGATCCGGCGACATGATTCCTTCCAATGGATTACTAAGACCAGAACCTCCTTCTCCAAATACCACAACAGGATTAAGCATATCTAGATGTTTACTCACTACATATTGTGTTCCTCTTTCACCTCCTGATTCTTCTCCTGAGACAAATAGAATAGAATAGTTATGTGAAAGGTCCGCCGTTTTGATACTGTCTTTAAATGCCATGAGTGCATAAAGCTGCATCACTGCCAAACCTTTACAATCAATGGCTCCGCGA
>DATHPB010000128.1:0-3508 GCA_035484295.1 Cytophagaceae bacterium | reverse complement strand
CTTTTTCCAAGGATCCTTCGCAACCGTCTGCTTTGAAATAGGTGCTGATGGTTTTTGTCTGGAAATAGGATTGATCCAGTCCTCTTAATTTTTCAAGGTCCTTATTGGTAAGAATTGGCTGATGCAGTTCTACTATGCGACAATGCAAAGGAGTCTCATCCAAAAGGTTCAAAGAACCCCCTACATAAGAAACCAGCGACATCACCATGCGTTCCCTGATAGGGTCGATCGGAGGGTTGGTTACCTGTGCGAACAATTGTTTGAAGTACTGGGACAAATGCATCGCCTGATCTGAAAGTACAGCCAGCGGAGCATCATTGCCCATGGATCCTAGAGATTCCTCGCCTTTTACGGCCATGTCTGTCACCAATACGTTCAAATCTTCGGAACTGAATCCGAAAATCTGCTGTCTTTTCAACAAGGTTTGATCATCCGGTTGTTGATAAGCGATTTGTGGTTCAGGTAATTCGTTGAGTTTTATCTTGTTTTTAAGCCACTCCCTGTATGGTTGACGAGAGCAGATGTCTGTTTTTACCTCTTCATCACTGATGATACGGCCTTGCTCCATATCCACGACAAACATTTTGCCTGGTTGTAAGCGACCTTTCTTCACAACTTTCGATTCGTCTACACGAACTACACCGGCTTCAGAAGCCATGATGACTACATCATCTTCTGTCAAGCACCAGCGGGACGGACGCAAACCGTTACGGTCTAGCGTTGCTCCTACAATTTTACCATCAGTAAAAGAAATGGAAGCAGGACCATCCCACGGTTCCATCAATGCTGCGTGGTATTCATAGAAGGCATGTTTCAAATCACCCATGGATTCGTTGCCATCCCACGCTTCTGGAATCAGCATCATCATTACATGTGGTAACGAACGACCCGAAAGGGTTAACAATTCTACTACGTTATCTAAGTTTGCTGAATCGGAGTTTTTAGGATCGCAAATTGGAAACGCCATTTCCAATTCTTCGCGTGTAAAACGCTGAGAACTTAAAGCTGCTTCCTGTGCGCTCATCCACAATACGTTTCCTTTTACCGTATTGATCTCCCCGTTGTGTGCAATGTAACGAAACGGTTGAGCCAATTTAAAGGAAGGGAAAGTGTTGGTCGAGAAACGGGAGTGAACTACAGCAATAGCGGATACAACTTCTTTCTGTTGCAGGTCTGGGTAAAACTGTCTTACCTGCGCAGTCATCAACTGGCCTTTGTAGGTAATGGTTTTATAAGACAAAGAAGAAATGTAAAATAAACTGTTTACTTCGGCGTCGTTCAATGTTTCTTTGACGATACGTGTAGCGTAGTTCCTCAGAATAAAGAGTTTTCTTTCAAATGCTTCAAGATCCGTAATGTTTTCAGGACGTTTGACAAACAGTTGTTCGATAGAAGGTTCAACTGATTTTGCACCATCACCTATCATGGAGTTGTTCGTTGGGACCGGTCTGTAACCGATCACTTCCATACCAAGCTTCTGTACATTTCTGTTCAGTATGACGCGACATTCTTCCTTAAGCTTTTCATTCTTAGGAAAGAAGATCATCCCAACGCCATAAGATCCCGACGCAGGTAGCTTTATGCCAATCTTCACACATTGATCCAACAAAAATTCGTGTGGAATCTGAATCAAGATACCGGCACCATCACCAGTATTCGCTTCACATCCACAAGCACCGCGGTGCTCCATACGTTCCAGCATGTCCAATGCGTTTGTTACCGTCGCATTGGTTTTTCTTCCTTTGAGATTGGCTATGAATCCTATCCCACAGGAATCGTGCTCAAAACTGGAATCGTACAATCCGGAATTTACATTCTCTGTCATCAACCTAACTGAACTTTATATTTATTTAAAATTATACTATTCAAACACCCTCACTGCTTAAAAATTCCTAAACCAATTTTATTTGACTTAATCGAAGAAAAGTGACCTGGTTTTCTTAGGAGGGTTTTTCACAAATTTACCATTTTAAAAAATGAAAATGAATTTTTATACACAATCTTTTGTAAGAGGTATGTTTTGACACTAAAAAGACGTATTGCTATAGGTTTTATCCTAGAATGACTTTAAAAAGGTCTAATCAATATTAAATTGTTAAGTAAAATATAGGAGTGTCCCTTTATACTGTTGACTCCCAACGAATCTCATAAAGTGGATATTTTTAGTCGTGTTTTTACAGGGTATTTTTTTGATTCCACTTCATATAGCCTACCTTTGCGTGATTTATACATTTCCTTATCCAACACAATGCCTAGAGATCACAGCATAAAATCAGTTCTAATTATTGGTAGCGGCCCCATCATTATTGGACAGGCGTGCGAATTTGACTATTCCGGTTCACAAGCTTCTCGCTCTCTGAGAGAAGAAGGAATTGAGGTTACGTTGATCAACTCGAATCCGGCGACAATCATGACCGACAAGGTAACTGCTGATAACATTTACCTGAGACCGTTAGAGAAAAAATACATCATTGAAATTTTAGAAAAGCATAAGATAGATGCCGTTCTTCCCACTATGGGAGGACAGACAGCTCTTAACTTGGCCATGGATTGCGATAAGGCAGGCATCTGGGAAAAGTATGGGGTTAAAATGATTGGCGTTGATATTGGAGCGATTGAGACAACGGAAGATCGTGAGAAGTTCCGCCAATTGATGTTGAAGCTGGATGTGATGGTTTGTAAGGGTCGTGCAGCGACTTCTTTCCTTCAAGGAAAAGAAATCGCGCAGGAAATAGGATTCCCTTTGGTGATCCGTCCATCCTTTACCTTGGGAGGAACAGGCGGTGGGTTTGTTAACACGGCCGAAGAGTTTGACCAAGCGTTGACATACGGATTGCATGCCTCTCCAATACATGAAGTGTTGGTAGAGCAAAGTATCCTGGGTTGGAAAGAATACGAATTAGAATTGCTGCGCGACAACATAGGCAACGTCATTATCATCTGTTCGATTGAGAACTTCGATCCTATGGGTGTGCACACGGGCGACTCCATTACTGTAGCTCCTGCAATGACTTTGTCAGATAGAAACTACCAGCACATGCGTGACCTTGCCATCAAGATGATGAATGGCATCGGTCAGTTTGCAGGTGGTTGCAATGTGCAGTTTGCAGTAAATCCAAACAATGAAGAAGAAATTGTGGGGATAGAAATTAACCCTCGTGTATCTCGTTCTTCAGCGCTTGCGTCCAAGGCAACAGGCTATCCGATCGCTAAAATTGCAGCGAAATTGGCTATTGGTTATAACCTTGATGAATTGAAAAATCAAATCACCAAGACGACCAGCGCGTTCTTCGAACCTGCGATTGACTACGTGATTGTAAAGGTGCCCCGTTGGAATTTCGATAAATTTAAAGGAGCGGATCGCAGATTGGGCTTGCAAATGAAGGCGGTTGGAGAAGCAATGGGTATAGGCCGTAACTTTCAAGAAGCACTTCAAAAGGCGTGTCAATCTCTGGAAATCAAACGCAATGGATTGGGAGCTGATGGTAAAGAGTTAACGAACCAGGAA
>DATHPB010000127.1:0-2933 GCA_035484295.1 Cytophagaceae bacterium | reverse complement strand
TTCTCCGTATTTATCCGTATAAAAAAATCTGATTTCGTTGTATTTTTTCTCTGCCTCTTTTACATCCATGATGGGTACAGTAACATCGTAGCTGTATAAAGAATCATTTTTAAAGTGAAAAGTACAAGTCGCCTTTTGATTGAATAAAGTTGTCTGTGACATACCTTCTACATAGCCTTTATCTGCCAGCTCCGCACTTCTGTTCTCTGCACGTACTCCTTTAAAATCAGGTAGTATGGTTTCAATGGTTTTATAACTGACGCCCATGTTTAACTTCTCCGGCATGCTGATTACTTTTTCATCGGCAGCGCTGAAATTCCATTTTTTGATTGCCTGGGTTTTGGTTGTTACATTATTTGATAGGGTATCTGGCTTTACCAATAAAGCGGAATCAACAGGAGCTGTCTTGGCGGAGTCTTCCACTTCATCCGAACAGGAAGAAAAGAGAATCACGCAAGTACCAAGCAGTAGAAAATAAGAGTACCATTTCATAATAAAGGATCTACGTCTGTGACTATGTAAATGTTTCTAAATTCTTTTGAACTGTTCAGATTCTTCGCATGCTGGGCAATAAGTTGCTTATTCTGAACAACAGTTGAGCTGTTTCTTTCCAATTTAATTAAAATATCCTGTATATAATAATTTCTGATTTTATCTACGGCAGGGGCTTCGGGGCCTAGTATAGTGGCTCCTTTTAAGTGTTTTCTCAGTTCCTTTGCCAGTGATTGAGAGGCTTTGATCGTCAGTGATTTATCCTGGCTCTTTACGGCAAGCTTGATCAATCGTGTAAAAGGTGGATAATGCAGCAACTGACGGTCATTAAGCTCTTCCAGCGCAAAGCCGTTGTAATCGTTTTGACTGGTCCATTTAAACAATGGATGTTTAACGTCGTATGTCTGTATCATCACTTTACCTTGCTGACTTTTGCGGCCGGCCCGGCCACTCACTTGCACGAGTGTTTGAAAGCTCCGTTCCACCGATCTGAAATCAGGAAAATTCCACATGCGGTCTGCGTGGTAAATACCTACCAACTCTACGTCTTCAAAATCCAATCCTTTGGTCACCATTTGTGTGCCCACCATGATGCCGGCTTCTTTGTTTTGAAAACTATTGATGATGCGTTGAAACCCGTTTTTACTTTTCGTCGTGTCCTGATCCATGCGAATGACACTGGTTTCAGGGAAGAGTTGTTTCAAGTCTTCTTCTATTTTTTCCGTGCCTGTCCCTTGTGTGCTTAAATGTGTACTGCCACATACTTTGCAACCTGGCGGAATGCTTTCCGAATGACCGCAATAGTGACAGCGCAATTCGTTCTTGTAGGAATGCACCGTGAGGCTCACCGAACAGTGAGGACATTGGGAGACGTGTGCGCAATCCTGGCATTCCAATACAGGAGCGTAACCTCTTCTGTTCTGGAAGATGATGATTTGCTTGCCTGCTTTCAATGTGGCTTGTATTTCTTTCACCAACACCGAAGAAAAACCAAGTTGAGCTGTCTTGAATTTATTTTCACGCTTCATGTCGATCACCTGTACCTGTGGCAGAGTAGCATCGCCGTAACGCTCAGTCAGCTCTACCCAACCGTATTTGCCGGTTTGAGCATTGTAATAAGAATCCATAGAGGGGGTGGCAGAACCCAATACTGTAAACGCATTGTAAGTGGAGGCAAGGTATAATGCAGAGTCGCGGGCGTTGTAACGTGGAGCAGGGTCCTGTTGTTTGTACGATGATTCGTGTTCTTCGTCCACGATCACTAATCCCAAATCGGAAAAAGGTAAGAAGATAGACGAGCGAACACCGACAATAAATTTTGTTTTTCCGTTGAGGATGTTGTTCCAAATTTCTACACGCTCGTTGTCAGAAAATTTGGAATGGTAAATCCCCATTTCTTGTCCAAAGAATTTAGCTAACCGGTTCATGAGTTGCGTGGTCAATGCAATCTCCGGCACAAGCAATAAGGCTTGTTTACCTTTGTCTAGTTCTTTTTTGATGAGGTTGATGTAGATCTCTGTCTTGCCGCTACCTGTCACACCTTGCAGGAGCACGGTGTTTTTTTCTTCTTGCAGGAGAGTGATTTTTTCCAAACAGGCTTCTTGTGCAGGAGAAAGATCGGGTGCTTCAGAAGAAGAAAAATTAAAATGGAGCCTTTCGGTGATGAAATGATATTCTTCCATCAGTCCTTGTTTGATCAGGGTTTTTAGAGAGGATTCAGAAATGTTTTCTCCCAGTAAGGTTTTTTTATCAAGTCCTGTTGCATTGAGCTGAGGTTTGGTCAAGACAGGTACTAGTCTCAGGTAGGCGAGCAGTACTTCTAATTGTTTGGGTGTTTTCTCTAATTTTTCAAACCAGCTTTGCAGTTGCGATTCTGCAACGACAGCGTTTACCAAACGAATTCTTTTTTCTGTTTTGACCTTGTATTTTTCCTTGACTTGTTCGTATAGCGTGATGGCCTTCTTTTCCAATAAAGATTTCACTACCGGGTGCGCGCTGCTTCGCTTCAGTACTTTAGCCGCTTCTTCAAAAGAAATGGTCTTGTCTTTCAATACTGTCATCAGCAATAATTCCTGCGAACTCAGTGATTCGAACGCGTCAAATTCCGGGTGCAGCTCTAGAAAGGATTCACTGTTTAATTTTAGTCCTGAAGGCAGAGCCGCTTGTAGTACTTCTCCTTCGCTGCACATGTAGTAATGAGCTACCCATTCAAAAAAACGTAATTGATTGATGGTAATAGATGGAGCATGATCCAGTACGTCAATGATTTCTTTGGGTTCGTAATGTGTAGGAGTCGTATCGTGCGTACCTTTAACCACTCCTGTGATGAGTTTTCTTTTCCCAAAAGGTACTAAGACCCTTACACCCTGTGAAACTTGCTCTTTAAGGAGTAAAGGGATTTGATAGGTAAATGTTCCGGGTAAGGGAAGGGGTAAGAGTAC
>DATHPB010000126.1:0-6409 GCA_035484295.1 Cytophagaceae bacterium | reverse complement strand
CGTGCGCCATGGTTCCAGACAAGGAGGTTTGTTGAACAGCTATGTCAGAACTTTTCAATAACTCCCAGCCTGTAAAGCAGGTCATTTTTTTCGAATCTGAATCCAGTGTGAAATTAAGTCGTTGGATTGAAAAGTCATCGTATGCTAACTCCGGAAGAATGGCTGTTAACCATAAGCGTGAAGAGTCACTGTTGAAACCACCTTGTACATGCAGGTCTTGATATGACGTCATCTTCGGAAAAATGACTTCACGCAAAATAGGTGCGTCGTTTAGTTGTATTTCGAAATTGAATTTTTGAGGTTCAGGTTTAATGCCCTTTTCTTCTTCGTGAGATAAATAATGAAAATAATGGTCAACATGTTTTTCCAATGCAGGAACAACAGATAACAAATCTATATTCCCATTGAACGTCGCCGTGACTATAGAACTGTTCAAGGTCGCTCGGTTGTTTCCCTCTTCGTTGAATGTTGCGAACACTAACGAATCAATCCTGTATTCCTGGGTTTCTTTGATCAATAGAATATTCCGAACGGCAACATGTCCTGTAAGATTTTGGGAATAATTTCCTTTGAATAAAACATCTCCAATCGCACTCATCTGAATTTGATCAGTTGTCAAACCCAGTCCTTTAAAATCAATTCCTTTCAGCTCTAATCTGAAATCGTACGATTCCTGATTGGTAAGTACATTTACTTTACCTTGTAATAACGCATGAAGATTTTTGTCAACTATTGCAGTATACAGGCTGATAAGTCCCGTATCTATGGCAGCTTTACAGATAATATTTTGATACGCATAACTATTCATCTCGATTTCATGAATAGTCACTTCTGTCTTCGCCTGAGTATTTTCCAATGCTGTACCTGTACCTCTTCCCCTTACTTTCACCTCAGCAGATATTTTTCCAAGACTTGTTTGTTTCAATAAACTACCCAGTTGAAATTCATTTGTCTCTACCGACAATTCATATCCTGGTTGTTTACTTTGAAGATTAGAGATCAGAGCATCGACAGAAGCATTCCCAAAAGAAGTAGCGACTTGTACATGCGATTGGAAATTTGTCAACGTTCCTTTGTAATTGCCCTTAATAGCTATGGAGTCTGGCAATTGAATGCTTCCTGGCAACAAGGAATCCGGAACCAATGCATGAATGTCTCGTCTACCCGACTGCAGGTTTTTAATTTGAAGATCCATAAACAGCCTATTAGGATTGGTAACATCTTTCACTTTTCCATATAAATCGAAAACAGTAGACGAATCAGCATAAACAGTCAGTTGCTGGATCGTTAGATTTTTAGTGTTGCCTTTTGCCTTGATGGTGAAGTCTATTTTTTGATTGGTATTTTTATTCAGAACATCTATTTTACGCCAATCCGGTTGAAGCAGTAAAAGATCTTGAATCGCCAATTGATTATTGATCATGGAACAATTCACCTGCAATGTACTCAACAGCTGATCAAGGCCTTTATACTTGACATGGACGTGTTGACCGATAGAAGAATGGTTGGTGTGCAAAGTCAAATTGCTCAACTCCGCCTGATGTCCGTCCATGGTAAATGTTGTTCTCAACGAACGAATACCCAGACCACTTCTTTCTTGTGCCGTCAACTGCTCGACTGTCGCTTTGATAACAGGACCGTTATATAATGCTCCTCTTATTGTAGTGCTGATTTTTTTTATCGACAAATGATTCCAATCGACTCCGTGGGCAACAGCAGGTACATTCGTGAAATCAAATTTAAACGCGTTGTTTTCGAATGAAGCTTCGTCCAATGTAATATTCCAGTCTTTGTTGTCTACCTCCGAATGTTCTGCAGCTATTACTGAAGGCATTGTATCTTTTTCCAGTTGAATCGACGAACTGCTATTCGACAATTGAATCCGCTTCGATTGAATCGTTTGTGCAATCAAACTCATGTTCGATTTACCAAGGTCCAGCTTATTGATTTTAGCAGCTATTGACATGCACGACAAGGGATCGTTATAATTAAAAACAGATTTTTCTATCTGCACATGATCAACAAATACCTTGTCCCAACCTTGTCCTGAAGAAACTGTTGTATCAACTATAGTTGGATTACTCCGTTCTATTCTTGTGGAAACTTCAGTTAATTTTACCTCTCCAACACTGACGGATTGTGCGATCAGGTCAAGGTCTTTTAATTTCGCATCTGCTTCTTTTAAAGAAGCATAAAGAAAAAAACCACCGTAGGCATCTTCCATTTCAAAACGACAAGAGCGTAAGTAAACACGATATGCCGAAATCGTCCAGTTGGTCATACTCCTGGATGTCGTATCTATTTCCTTGATTTTATCTGCGTTGCTGAACGAGTCGATTAAAAATTGGAAATTAAATGTAGAGTCGTTAAATGCTCTTGACAATTGTCCCTTCGCATTATGCAAGCTCAGGTACTGTATGTCAACTTCATGATGCAACAAGGCAAGCATGTTGATATCAATTTCCAACTCATCCACTGACAGTAGCGTATCTTTATTGAGGTCATCTAAAAAAATATACTGCAACACGATGGATTTCGGGAATCGTAGATCAATACGACCCAATTCTACACGAGTGTGAGTTTTGTTACTGACGAAGGAGGTAATTTTATGAACTAAAAAATTTTGCACACGGGGTACCTTCAAGATAACCCAGATCGAAAAACCTGATACGAGCACAATACCTATCAACCAAAGTATTGTCTTGACCACTACACGTAAGGCTTTATTTCTAATATCGGTCATTTAACAGTAAACAAGATCCTGTCCTGGAGGTGAATCGAACGGTGTCCATTCACTTCGATACATTCTTCTTATTCCTGTATCAATTGCGATGCCTAAATTTCATTTATTTCCATTTGATGGAGCAACCTATTGCTTTGGTCTCTTTGATGGAAACATCTATTCCTTTTTCCAACGCAGCAATGGCATCCTCCACGTAATGTTTTTTCACAGCCGATTCATCCTGGTAGTTGTCGTCTATTGCACCTACATACTTGATGACGTTTTTTTCTTCTTGTTTCTGTACAAGATAAACGTGCGGTGTTTTGGTAGCACCAAAAATTTTGGCGACATCTTGCGATTCATCGCATAAATACACGAAAGGATATTTTTTCTGAACAGCCCTTTTTTTCATCGCTTCAAAACTATCGTCCGGATAGGTGACCGCATCGTTAGAATTGATAGCAATAACGGGATAAGTAGATGCATATTTTTTTTGCAGATCGATGATTCGTTCTTCGTACGCTTTAGAATAAGGACAATGATTACAGGTAAACACAATGATAAAACCTTTTGTCGTAGGATAATCGGATAAGCTCACCAGCTTACCATCCACACTTTTCAATCTAAAATCCTTGATTTCATCTTCGAGCTTGTAAGCGTATATAATGAAGGCTGCGTTAATGGAAATCAACACCAGCATAATGAATATGGCAATGCGTGTCATAAAATAATTAAGGCTTTTTTATGTCTTGAACGATCTTCACCAACTCCTGGTAGGTAAGTCCTTTCTCGTATAATTTATGATTGTTATTTTGATCAATAACCACCGTTGCAGGAACAGCACCTGACCAGGAAGGATCTACCTGATCTATCCAGGCATTAGCATCTACTTCATCGAGTAGTATAACTTTCGATGTGATCCTACTTTTTTCCAATACAGGGTTTATTTTTGTTTCCAATAAAGAAGGTTGGTCAACATTGACCAAAATGACTTCCACCTGATTCCCGAAGCTGCGATGCAATTGCTCAAAATGAGGCAACTCATCCACGCTGGGTTTACTTCCTAACGACCAAAAACTCACTATTTTGATTTTGCCATTTTGAGCATCCATTTGTTGGTGCAAAGCCGGCCATTTTAACACCTCAATAGTAGACAACTCTGTTACGAAGAGAGGAACGAGCAATAAAACAAGTAAACTTTTCATATACAGTCCATGAATGGTGATACTGTCTATACGTCAAAAGGCAGACCAAGTAAAAGGTTGAATTTTAAAGCATTTTTTGAAAAAAAGAAGGGAAATTATACCTTAGCCTGTAGAATTTTACACTCTTTCCAGTTACAGAATCGATGAGGTCTCGCTCATTAACTGTTAAAACTTCTATTTCTCTCAAAAGTGGGTAAAATTGAGAGAAGGACAAGGGGAAAAAATTTCCTATTTTTTTTTAGCTGTTATGCCTTTAGAAGTTTTAAACAGGGATTTATTTAAAAAAATGTTTTTTATGCTCTCTGGATTTATGTCTTGTTTATATCTTGAATTTTTAACTGAAATAAATCAGCCAACAATTCTTACGATTTCAATCGGTCTGTGAAATCATATGTAACCGTAACCGTTCTTTTTTATTTTACTACTTTAACAACCGATCAAACTCAAATAGTCAATGTATATTTTACCAAGATTATTTCTTACCGAAAAAATCAAGACATACGGGTGTCTTCACCTCCGTCACGACATGCTGGGATTGCACTTCACCGGTTGCAGGATTTATTTTCATGTGTGTGATAGTCCCTGAATTTTGATTGGCAGCGTACAGATAATTGCCATTCGGACTGATCGCAAAGTTACGTGGGAATTCTCCTTCGGTTGATTCAATGTTAATCAATGTCAACTGACCAGTTGATAAATCGATACGGTATGCAGCAATACTGTTATCTCCGCGATTCGATCCATAAATGTACTTTCCATTAGGATGCAAATGAATGTCGGCACAATAGCTTTTTCCTTTAAAATCCGCTGGCAATGTGCTGATCAATGACACATCCGTCAACGAACCGTCTGTGGTATTGTAAGCCAACGTATGAATATCATTCGACAATTCGTTGATGACAAAAGCAAATTTCCCATTCGGATGAAAAACTAAATGGCGCGGACCTGACCCTTTTGGTAGTTCAACAAACTGTTGCAACGTTGGCTCTAAACGGTCTTTGCTAACATTGATCTTAAATCCATAAATACGATCGGCCCCTTTATCGGGGATGAAAACAAAATGATTATCAGGAGATAAAATCACAGCGTGTGGGTTGGACTCTGTGTTTAGTTTTTTATTTTTCAATACGATAGTATCTACAATAGAGCTAAGGCTGCCATCTTCTAACCGTTTGTACATAGCGGCAATACCACCGGAATAATTAGCTACAAACACATATTTACCTGTGACATCTGCGTTCACATGACACGGTGCATACGCTGCCGTAGATTGTTTGTTCAGCAAGGTTAGACTTTGGTCTTCATTGATGGCATAACTGTATACGAAACCATTCGGTCCGTCAGCCGGACCTGTTTCACTAACCGCATATAAATTTTTTCTGTCTGTAGAGATCGTTACAAAAGAAGGATTGGTGATTGCAGAAACAATTCCTTTAAGATGAAGCGCTCCTGTTTCCTCGTTCATTTTCATCAGGTAAATTCCTTTGCCTTGCCCGTCGACATGACCTTCTTTCTTAGTATACGTACCAACATACAAAGAAACGATGGCGGAGTCTTCCGCCTGTTTTTTCAATTGCTTTTTACCTGTTACATCACAAGATACTGAAACAACCAACAGGAGTGCGAAAACCGCCAAGCGGTTTTGAATAGAAATAGTCATGTGATTTTACGGATTGATTACTTAGGTAGTTTATTCAATGCCACGTCCATCCAGTTTTCCGGAACATGACTCAATGCAGCTTGCAATTCTTTGCCCCAAATTTCCGAAATGGTAGCCAAATCACTTTTCTCGAAACGGTGTTCGACCAATTTGAAACTATCGGTTTTGTACAATATGACATCCAGAGGAAAATCCACATCGTTGGCACTTACACGCGTAGAGTCAAAAGAAAGGAATCCCAGTTTCAATGCTACGGTCATCTCCGATTCGTACGTAAGTGTACGATTCAAAATTGGTTTGCCATAACCACTGTTACCAATAATGACAAAGGGTGAGTTGTGTCCGATCTCTACCCAATTGCCTTCAGGATATAACAAAAACAATTTGGGTTCCTCGTCGTCGACACATTGTCCGCCAACGATACTATAAAGATTAAAAGACAAGCCTGCTTTTTCCAATGCCGCCTTGTCTTCGTCTGCCACTCTGCGCAATTGTTCTCCAAAAACATTGACTGCTTTGTATACTTTATTAAACTCCGTTTCCTTCATCACTTCCTGGAAATACGTCACCGCCTTGTCTCTTACGGAGCGCAAACCGGAAGTCATGATGAATAAGGAATGTTTTTCGTCCTGATGAACAGTGATTTTCTTAGCTGTGGTGGTTTCTGTTCCAGAAGTGATGCGTGTATCAGCCATAGCCACGATACCACTCTTCAACTTCATTCCGACGCAATAGGTCATGATACTGTTGTTATGAATTGAGAGCGGCAAGTTAATATAAAACCAAGCTTTAACCCAGTGAGAAAAGAAGAATATGAGGAAA
>DATHPB010000125.1:0-5419 GCA_035484295.1 Cytophagaceae bacterium | reverse complement strand
ATTGAACCTTTGTTCCCTTCTGATGCCCCAATCTACGGTTCTGTTGTGAAAGATGTCCCTGTTGTAAGCCAAGCAGCAACGAAATTGGAAAACATGTTTTTGTATTCCATACAGGATGTGTTGTCTAAGACAGCTATCAATGTTGGTAATGACCGCTTGATGTTGTTTCTGTCCACTACTAAAGGAAATATTGATCTCTTGGGAACAGGCAACGAACGTGTACAATTGGATGCCATGGCTGCTTTCATTCAACAGTCGCTGGGTTTAAAGCATGTACCCGTTATTGTATCCAACGCCTGCATCTCTGGGGTATTGGCCATACAGACAGCCGCTTTGTACATCAAGCACGGTTTGATCGATCATGCCATTGTTTCCGGCGGAGACTTGTTTTCAAAATTTACCTTGTCGGGATTCTATGCGTTCAAGGCATTGAGTGCGGGCATTTGTAAGCCGTTTGATAAATACCGTGACGGCATCAATTTAGGAGAAGGTGTGGGAACGGTATTTCTCACTTCTGATCCTGCTCAGGCAAAAGGCTTGTATGCGGTGGAAGTCGCAGGCTACGGTTCATCTAACGATGCCAATCACATCTCTGGTCCATCCAGGGATGGAAGTGGGTTAAGGTGGGCTGTTCAGAAAGCCATGAAGCATACGAAGGCAGAAGAGATCGACACCATTAATGCCCATGGCACGGCCACTTTGTACAATGACAATATGGAATCGTTGGCTTTTCAATCGCTGGGGTTAAGTGATACCCCGTTGAACAGTTTGAAGGGCTACTATGGTCATGCCTTAGGCGCAGCAGGCGTTTTGGAAATGATCATCAGTATACGACAGATGTTGAACAATACTCTTGTGAAATCGCTGGGTTACAAAGAACAAGGCACAGACGGTGCAGTGAATGTGACCAAAGAGTTTATAAAAAAAGAAGTCAATACGTTATTGAAGACAGCTTCAGGTTTTGGTGGATGCAATTCGGCTTTAATTCTTAAGAAAGTATGAGCAATCTGATCATCAGGAACTGGGCTTCTGTCTCCAATAAAGAAGCGGTTTGCAACGGAGCAATAAAATATAGATTCCGAAGCGAAGATATGGTAGAACAGAAGTTAGAGCAGCTCTACCGCTCGCTGGACGTGACTTATCCGAAGTTTTTTAAGATGGATACGCAATCCAAACTGGGCTGGTTATGTGCGGAGTATGTCTGTGAGGGAGGAAAAGTATTTGAAGGAGCTTCGTTGAAAGAGGTGGCGCTTGTATTGTCCAATAAAAAATCTTCATTGGATACAGACGAACAGTATTTCAAATCGTTAATATCGGAAGGTGAATTTTTGCCAAGTCCTGCGGTATTTGTATATACATTGGCCAACATTGTTGCCGGTGAGATCTGCATTCGCCATGGCATCAAGGGTGAAAATAATTTTCTGATCAGTGAACGTTTCGATGCTGAGGCATTGTTTAACTATGTCACTATTTTATTCTCGGAGGAATTGTGCAAGCAATGTCTTGTGGGCTGGGTAGAGTCATACCAGGGAGAAATGAAGGCTATGCTTGCCTTTGTGGAAGCCACAACAGACGTACCGGAAGAGCGTCTATTTACTATAAGAAATTTAAACCAATTGTATCAAACAACTGCATCATGAGTGAATTAATATCAAATCTAAAAAAACAGATTGTAGAACAGTTAAACCTCGTAGACATTGAACCTGCAAGCATTGATGAAAACGCTCCTTTGTTTGGAGATGGGCTTGGATTGGATTCCATCGATGCATTGGAGTTGATTTTGCTGATGCAGAAAAAATACGAGATTAAAATTGCTACGGCAGAAGAAGGACAGAAAGTATTCTCTTCCGTAAAAGCCATGGCTGATTTTATCGAAGCGCATAAAGCAAAAGCATAAGTAGATGACTTGGATCACAGGCATAGGAACCGTTTCGGCGATTGGACTGGATGTAGCGTCCAACTACCGTTCTTTGTTGGAAAGCAGGGATGGCATTGGTTACACGCAATACATCGATACCTATCATAAAACGATCTTGCCTGTAGGAGAAGTAAAGTTGAGTAACGAAGAATTCATTGATTGGCTTGCATTGGACAAGCGCGACATCTATTCGCGCACGGAGTTACTGGCTCTCAAAGCAGCGTCAGAAGCACACACACATGCCGGGTTAAGCGAAGTCAAAGACAGAACACGCATCGCCTTGATTTCCGGTACAAGCGTGGGAGGAATGGATCTTTCAGAGCGCTATTACAAGGGTTACGAATTGGAAAACAAACGTGAACTGGTCGCTAAATTCAGGAAGCACGGTTGCTTCAAACATACCGAGACCGTGTCCAAAACCCTAAAAGTTCTCGGTATTTCAACGACGATCTCTACCGCCTGTTCCTCTGCTGCCAATGCCATCATTTACGGTGCGCGACTTATCGATGCAGGACTCGCCGATGTGGTGATTGCAGGCGGAGTAGATCCTCTGTCTAAATTTACGATTAACGGATTCAATAGTTTAAAAATACTGGACACTCAGCCGACTAGACCTTTTGATGACTCAAGAGTAGGGTTGAACCTTGCAGAAGGTGCAGGTTATGTGGTGTTGGAATCTGAACAATCCTTTAAGCAACGAGGCGTGAAACCACTGGGCCGATTGTTAGGCTATGCCAATACTTGTGATGCTTATCATCAAACAGCTTCTTCTCCGGAAGGCAAAGGTGCTGTGCTGGCTATGACGAATGCCTTGACTATGGCAAATCTCAAACCTGGTGATGTGGATTATGTCAATGTACATGGAACAGGTACGCAAAACAACGACTTATCAGAAGGCACAGCCTTAAAAACTGTATTCAACGATCAGGTACCGGCGTTCAGTTCTACCAAGTCCTACACAGGACATACATTAGGTGCTTCAGGGGGAATAGAAGCAGCATACTCTTTGCTGGCCATTAACAATGGAGTAGTATATCCGAACCTTCGTTTTAAAAACAGCATCGCAGACCTGGGAATCTCTCCACAACAAGAAATAGAATATAAAACAGTCAACATTGTGCTCTCCAATTCATTTGGTTTTGGAGGAAACAATACGTCACTTGTTTTTGGGAAATAATATGCAGTTCGATCACGTATACATCGGTTCATCAAGTTGCGTTTCTGTTCAGGAAACATTTGACAATCCCAATTGGTTTGAGGCACTGAAACCATTGACTGCAGAACCGACGAAAGCATTGGCTCCTGATTATAAAAAATACCTGGATCCGATGGCCACGAGAAGAATGAGTAAGGTACTCAAAAATGCTTTGCTTACAGCCAGGCAAGCCATGGATCAATCGGGAATTGCAGAACTGGATGCTGTGATCACTGCGACAGCTTGGGGCTGTCAGGAAGATACCACGAAGTTTCTCGATTCGTTTGAAAGCATGGGAGAGGAATTATTGTCTCCGACTTCTTTCATCCAGTCTACACATAATACCATAGGCGGCTTGATTGCCATGTCTGTGAAGTGCAACGGGTATAACAATACCATCTCGCACGACTTCTTGTCCTTTGAAACGTCTTTGCTGGATGCCGTTTTATTATTGAAAGAAAATAAAACGGCAATGAATTGTTATGTGGGAGGCATAGACGAACTGACAGATTTTTCTGCAGGCATCTTTTCCAACGCACGTTGTTTCGACGGTGTGCATACTATAACAGAAGCGGCAACCAGTTTTATCATTCATAACCATTCGTCAGCACGTAAAACCGCTGCATTGACCAATATTAGTTTTACACCGGCTATTGATCAAACGATACTGGATTTGATAACGAAAAACAAACCTGATCTTATTCTCTGTTCTTCTAAGTTGAATGTGGGTGTACCGGTATTCGATTACCGATCGTTGTGTGGGGAATTCTCTACTGCTGCAGCTTTTGGACTCTTTCTGGCGGGAGAACTATTTACAAAAGAAGGAGCTAAGGAAGCCATTGGTTTCTCGTCCTCGAATACCTTGCAGAAAATTGCCGTCATTAATGTATACCCGGAAGGACGTTGTTCTTACCTTGAAATTCAAAAATGCTAACATATAGAAACGTACGGCTGGCACATGCCCTTTTATCTACGGCTGCTATCATAGGCTATTTCGTTTATGGAAGCTTGTTTTTAATCGTCGTTATCGGATTGGCATTGATTTATTTGGCATGTATCGCATATGGCGTATTTGCTGTTCATTCAGGTTTCTTTCTGACATTATACAGTCATGCGGATATTAAGGAAAAGCAAATTGCATTGACCTTTGACGACGGGCCTTCGGAACATACCGTCAAAGTATTGGACTTCCTGAAAAACTATAACGTTAAAGCCACATTCTTTCTCATCGGAAAACAAATTGAAAGCAATTCGGACGTATTAAAGCGGATTGTGGAGGAAGGGCATCAGATTGGTAATCATACTTACAATCATTCGAAAGCAACAGGATTTTATAGACCGGATCAATTGCATAAGGAGCTGCAGGCCACGAACAGTGTTGTCCGCGAACAGGTGGGTATCACTATGAGATTATTCAGACCTCCTTTTGGCGTTACGACTCCCAACCTGGCAAAGGTGATCATACAGTTGAAATGGGATGCCATCGGTTGGTCTGTACGTTCCTTTGATACGACGATGAAACCTGTAGACCTCATCATCAAGCGCATCCTGAAACAGGTAAAACCAGGCGCTGTAATTTTGCTGCACGACAACAGGGAAAAGTGTATGCCGATATTAAAAGTAATTGTTCCTGATTTATTGCAACAACAATATTCCTTCGTAACAGTGGGTGAATTGTTTAAGATAGAAGCGTATGAGAAAAATTAATACATACCTATTAAGCGTGCTGATGGTCTGTTTGGTGAGCTCTGTGAAAGCGCAAACAGTAGAAAAATATGTATTGGTCAGCAATGCACAGGAAGCCAAACAAATATTTGATCAAATCAAGCAAGCATCCAATACCATTGAGGCGGATTTTGTGCAAGAAAAGAAAGTTGACATCCTGGAAAATATCATCACTTCCAAGGGCAAATTTCTGTTCAAACAAAAAAACAGTTTGCGCCTGGAATACACCAGTCCTTCGTATTACCTCGTGGTCATGGCTACCGGCAAGATGCTGATCAAAGACGGTGATAAGAAAACAAAGATCGACGGGAAAGGCAGCAAAATGTTTGCCCAGATTCAAAATGTAATGGCAGGTATACTGGGCGGACAGATCAACGACAACAAAGATTTTAAATATGAACTTTATAAAGGTGAAAACAATTATAGAGTCAGGCTTTTTCCTCAAACGGGTGCCATCAAGGATTTGTTGAAGGAAGTGGAATTCATTACTAATAGGACCACGTTAAAGGCCATCTCCATGACGATGTTCGAACGCTCTGGTGATGTGACAGTCATGAAATTTAAGAACGTGAAAATGAACA
>DATHPB010000124.1:0-4431 GCA_035484295.1 Cytophagaceae bacterium | reverse complement strand
CCTTTGATCGTGGCAGCCAGACATTGGGGATTTGTTTTTCTATTGTTTGTGATTGCCTTGTGGCTGGAGCAAACTTTTGATCGCATCACGGAAGAAAGAAGAATAAAAGGAGAGTGGTACCATAAATTGGTGATGTCAAGCAGGAAGTCAAGACCTGTTATCCTTTTTTCTATTTTGGGTGTGCAATTGTTTTCTTCTGCATATCTTTTTGCTACAGATTTTAGACGTCCTTTTTCTCATGCACAAACAGTAGCAGATTACTTGAAGAAAAATAAGTACGATAAGGGTATCGTAGTATTGGCTCATCACAGTTCAGGTCCTGCAGTAAGCATGTACCTGGATAAACCATTGTTTTATACGGAAAACAATGATTTCGGTACTTATTGCAAATGGAATACTTTTCCTTATGATTTAAGCGATCAGGAAGTGTTGAATAGAGTCTATACCCTTATGTACAATAAGAAAGAGGTACATGCTATCTTTATTCTCAACCATCGATTGGGTTGCAAAGAATCCGATCCTAAAGGAATACCATTATACACAGATCTTCAAATTGTTCAGAAAAAAGTTTTCTCTGGTGCCATACTCAAGTCAGAAAACTATTTTGTCTATGAAGTTCAATTGTCAGGAGAATCTATTCATTAATGATTGAACGATTTGATATGAATCATGTACTTCTTTTTAATCCGCGCAGTGCACCGAGCAAACCAAGAATTCCCAACTCTATTTTGCAGGTAGCAGCTTCTATTGATGGGATATATGAATATGCCATGGTCGATGGAAACCTGGAGGAAGATCCCTGGATTAAAATAGAGGCATATCTTCAAACGGGGAAATTCAAGTACTTTGGAAGTACTGTCATGCCAGGTCCTCAGCTTAAGCAGGCCATTCCTTATGCCCGTAAGATAAGAGCTTTGTATCCTCAAGTAAAAATCATTTGGGGTGGTTATTTTCCTTCCAACCAACCGCAATCCGTATTGGATTCAGGTTGTGTAGATGTTATCATCAACGGTCCCGGTGATAAAGTGTTTCCTCAGCTGCTTCATGCTTTGGAGAAGAACGAAAATTATGAAGGTTTGCATAATTTGATTTTTAAGAAAGACGAACATTTGGTCAAGACACCAAAAGATGAATTGTACGATCAGGATCAATTGCCTCGTCTGCCTTATGAAAAGTTAAATGAATTTTATTCTCTGGACAGGTATTTGGGAAAAACATATTTAGGTACCAAGACCATTGCTTACCATAGTAGTTTTGGTTGTCCTTTCACTTGTTCCTTTTGTGCGGTTGTTCCTATCTATAACGCTCGTTGGAGGGCCAAGTCAGCAGAAAGCGTCTATAAGGATATTATGCACTTGAAACATGCTTACGGAGGAAATGCCATAGAATTTCACGACAATAATTTCTTTGTTTCGGAAAAGCGTACGGTTGAGTTTGCTCGATTGATGAAACATGAAAATATGGTATGGTGGGGTGAAGCACGCATCGATACCATGGACAAATATAAAGATGAATCGCTTGCTTTGATACGGGAAGCAGGTTGTAAAATGATCTTCTTCGGAGCGGAAACAGGTAACGATGAGGTGCTGAAGAAAATGGATAAAGGCGGCACACAGACAGGAGAACAGATCCAACGTTTTGCCGAACGGTTGAAAAAGTTTGATATTATTCCGGAATACTCGTTTGTATTGGGCATGCCAGGCGCGACAGAAGAAGAAGTCAATCGTCAGATTGATGAAGACATTGCATTTATCAAAAGGATCAAAGAAAGCAATCCCACTACGGAAATTATTATTTACCTGTACAGTCCCGTTCCTACAGAAGGTTCGGAAGTCTACAAACAAGTATTGGCCAGTGGTTTCAGATTTCCTGAAACACTCGAAGATTGGATCAGTCCTGAATGGGAAAATTTTGACTTAAGAAAAAATCCATTGACACCTTGGCTCAGACCTTACATGATTGACAAAATAAAGAATTTTGAGACAGTGTTAAACGGTTACTATCCTACGGTGTCGGATCTTCGTCTGAACCCGTTCAAGCGTCAACTGATTAAAGCATACAGCAGCTTGCGTTATAAAACCGGATGGTATGCCTATCCCTATGAGATAAAGGCATTACAGAAGATATGGAAATACCGCCAACCGGAGATTGCTGGATTTTAATGAAGATGAAGTGTTAAAATTACTTGTAAATCATATCGGTAAACCTCTTTTAAAACGCTACCTCAAGAAGGAAAGAAAATGGCGTTACAAAAATTTTAATCTGGTAATCTTACCGGGTGTTTTTCATCCGAGGTTTTTTTTCAGTACTCGTTTTTTAGCCGACTTCATATCCGCTCTTGACCTGAATGGAAAAACATTTTGTGAACCAGGATGCGGAACTGGATTGGTCAGTCTGTTGGCCTATCGCAAGGGTGCACATGTGATCGCATTGGATAAAAATGAGGAAGCTGTAAAAAACACCAATCAAAATTTTGCTCTTAATTTTTCCAATCAGAAACTAGCTCAACATGTATTTACAGTATACGAATCAGATTTGTTTGATGCTGTTCCCGTTCAATTGTTTGATTATGTGGTGATCAATCCTCCTTATTTCTTTAATAAGGTAACGACAGTCTCTTCGATGGCCTGGTACTGTGGAGAGAATGGAGAGTATTTTGAAAAACTATTTCACCAATTGTTCCGTTTTACAGATTCTTCTTCAAGGGTATATATGGTACTGGCTGACAATTGTGAGATTGAACGGATCTGTCGCATAGCGAGTAAATACCAGATGCGTCTGGTACAATTGATGACTGGAAAAATTCTTTGGGAAAAAAACTACATTTTCAAGATAGAAAGAAAATAAATTTCCTTACTGCGGTACATACTGCGCTGTTAAAATAAAATGATCGGCCCAGGAATTGAACGGATAATTCAATGACAGGTATTCATCTGCTTTTGTCAATTGCTTGTACAGCCCCGGGTGTTTGCTGGGAAAATCTATTTTATGTGGCGGTGGACTAAAGCTTGCCAATCCACGTAATGAAACTTTTTTAAAATCTTTTCCAAGAGCTCGCATGACATCTGCAGGAGTAAAATAATAAGTTTGAAAATATTCCCCTTCCAAATGAGCCAGGCTCCCGTTTTTACTAAGTCTCCGGAGTGCTTTCTTGAAATTTCCTTTCAATAGCAAACCCAGTTCCCATGGGCATACAGGAGGCATGATCACCCAGGTGATGTAACCGCCTGTTTTCAATAAACGTGGCAAATGCTGTGTTACCGCTTTCAGGTCCGGAATACAATTCAACCCTCCGAAATTAGAAAATACAAGATCGAATGCATCCGCATCTATGTTTTGCAGAGCAGTATAGGAACACTGTTGTCCGGTCAGTCGTTGATCAAGATCATGACGTTGTATTTTTTCCTGGATCTTCTGCACCATACCGTCTGACAAGTCTGTAGCATGTACGCGATGTCCTTGTGAAGCGAAATAGAACGCATCTATGCCCGTACCTGCGTTCAGTTCCAGTATATTACTGTTTGGTTGCAGGTATTCTGATAGATGTTTGTATACAAAAGTTCTCATCCAATGCAACACAGGATTTTTTTTATCTTCCTCATCATAGTCCGCAGATTGATTGGAGAAGGCTTTGTTGATGCTGTTAAAATCTACCGGCATAGTTTGTCAGTTTTTTCTTTTCCAGGTAGGCGGCAGGTGTGTAGTACAAAATGAACAGGATGCTTTTTAATTCACGATAGGAGAAGAGGATTCGTTTTTGTAAGAACTGACGGAGCAGTTGCATCCCTTTTTTCTTTTGGTAAATTTTATGCATATATCGCTGCAAACTTTTATAATATAGCGGATGAACATTTGTTCTGAACATCATCGCCATGTCGTCTGAGTCCGACCAGTTGGTCTTGTCTTTCAATTCTATTTTTACTTTATCATAAAATTTTGTACCAGGCAATGGATAAGAAACAGATATCCCTATTTCATCCGGCATCAATTCAAGTACCATGCGCAATGTAGCATCAATATCCTCCTGCATTTCTCCGAGGTAGCCAAATTGAAGGAAGAAAGCACAACGTATATGATACTCTTTTAAAAGCAGTCGAGCTTCTTTTATCTGTTCCGTTTTGATGCCTTTATCCATGGCATCCAATATCTTTTGTGAGCCAGATTCTGCGCCGAGCCACACAGTTTTACAACCCGATTGGGCAAGCGCGTCTACCGTGTCGGATTCAATCAGAAGATCAACTCTGGATTGTATTTTATAGGTGAATGAAAGGTTAGCTTCTTGTACACGTTGGGAGAACTCTTGAATCCATCCGGGTTTTAGACCAAAAATGTCGTCGCAAAACCAAATGTGATCTGGATGGTAATAGGTCATCAGATGTGTCAATTCAGCAACTACCCGTCCCGGTGAATGACTGTTGTAGCGGTTCCCGT
>DATHPB010000123.1:0-10862 GCA_035484295.1 Cytophagaceae bacterium | reverse complement strand
TACCGCACCCGAAGCTGCTGAAGCAGCACCTGTATTGTCTGTTGCTACCGCTGTGACGTTGTACGTACCTGCTGCCACATTACTCCAGGTAAAATTATACGGCGAACTGGTTGCCGTTCCTAATAACGTGGAACCGTTGTAATAACTCACCTTGCTGATGTTACTGCCACTGGCGGCTGATGCGCTTGCACTCAGTGCAATCGATGCAGGAGCAGTGTAGCTGGCGTTGTTGCCGGGAGCTGTAATACTCACCGTAGGAGGTGTGTGTGCAGCATTAATTTCTAACCAATTGATGTTCCATCCGCCTGTTTGTGCAAAGACCCCGAAATTATAAGTACCTGCGTTAACGTAAATATTTTGAGTAACGGTCGTCCAATTTTGCCACCCCCCAGTAGCTGGTATACTGACGTTACCCAATTGTGTGCTGCCTGCGTTCAGATCGGACGATAACGTACCACCTGAAGGACTTGCTACACGGTAAGAAACGGTATAGTTACCGCTTGTAGGAAAAGTGATGTTGTTATACGTCATCCAGTCACCTGGATCGATGTAACCCACATCCAATCCTCCTCCTGCATCTGTCGTTGGCTCTGTTTGTACACCAGCCATGTTGCTGTAGTTCTCCGCCTGTATCACCGTGTTAATGGAATTGCTTCCACCACCACCGCCACTAGTCGTAGTGCCTGCATCCTGGTACACCCTTACATAATCCACCAGCATGTTTGCAGGGAAGGCGCCGTTGTCGATGTTATCGCCTGGCCAGTTTCCGCCAATCGCAAGGTTCAGCAAGATGAAGAAGTTATTCTGAAATGCTGCCGTGTTGTTGATACCATTGGCAATGTTTGCTGTAGCATAGGTGTTGCCGTCCACTTGCCATTGAATGGAATTGGCATCCCATAGAATGGTGTAGGTATGGAAGCCCGTAATGCTGCCGTTGACATTCGTATTATTGCTGTAAGAGACGTGATTCCCGTTGACATCTGCCCAGTGAATGGTTCCGTAGTTTGCGTTGCCGGTATTGACATGCTCCATGATGTCGATCTCACCGCATTTCGGCCAACCTACAGAGCTGATGTTATCTCCCAGCATCCAGAATGCAGGCCATGCTCCGTTGAACGAGGGCACTGAAATACTCGCCTCAATCTTTCCATGAGCCCATGATTTTTTACCTTGCGTCTTCATACGGACAGAGGTATAATTTGCTCCACCGTAAGATTCCTGTTTGGCTGTAATGACCAGATTACCGTTTGACGTTGTGGCATTTTCTGCACGGTAGTATTCCAATTCAGCATTTCCCCAGCCGCCTGCACCGGTTTCAAAAACCCAGTCGGAACTGATTCCGTTTGTGAACTCATCTGACCAGACCAACTGCCAGTTTTGAGCCGAACCCTTGTGTTGCACACACAGTAACAACATAAAAAGGGCGATTGTTGAGTAAATAACCTTTATCATAGTTTTTAATTTGTTGAAATACAGATTATTAAAACTTTTTCAATGGAATAATTCATATAAAAAATATAAATTAACCATTATATTGAATCAAAGGTAAAGGAGAAATCGGCAGTTTGAACATTTTTAGCCCAGACAAAACCCGGACAATTCCTATTATTTTATATTTAAATCCAAAAATTTTGAGACATTAACCATACTACCTCCGTATAAGACCTGCTCAACGTCTTGTTCAGCCTATAAAAATCAGCTCAGGATGGTCATCTCCTGGATTTACCCCTTATTGTCTCTCCAGACATACCCGATTCCAACAAGAATAAGTAAATGCCGAAATGGACGTAAAGCTGATTTTCAGGTTTATTGAGGTTGACTCAAAAAATACAGGAGCACTTGATGTACCGGTCCTTATTGCTGTAATTTGAATCCTACATGCTCAAAGCCTCTTATTACTTAAACCCGGACGTTGTTTTTCTTGCCAGAGATCTTATTGGCAAAACGCTTTGCACACGCATCGACGGCATACTCACTTGCGGTATCATCACCGAAACGGAAGCGTATGCCGGTGTCAACGACAAGGCTTCGCATGCCTACAACGGCAGAAGAACCAACCGGACGGAAACGATGTACAGCAAAGGCGGTGTCAGTTATGTATATCTATGTTACGGTATTCACCGGCTTTTTAACATCGTGACCAATACCCAAGGCATTCCTCATGCCATCCTGATCAGAGGGATTTATCCTACGGTAGGTATAGAAGAAATAGTGGAACGCCGCGGTATAAAGTTTTCCAGGAATTTATGCATAGGTCCTGGCAAAGTGACGCAAGCGTTGGGAATAGATCTGGTACACGATAAAGTACCTTTAAGAGGAAAAGAAATCTGGCTGCAAGACGACGGTATCAACATCAAAGCAAGCGATATCCATACAGGCCCGCGCATAGGTATTGATTATGCGGGTGAAGATGCCCAATTGCCTTACCGTTTCTGGACGACAAACTATGATTTTTAATTGGGGTACTTATTTATTTTCACTTTTCATTTTGCTTATCCATAAATAAACAGACCAGACCACCGTGATTACAAATACTATCAACACGGGCATGTAATGCATGCGAAAATAATCGTGAAAGTAAGATCCAACCAAAACGTATGCAGAAGCCACGCATAATTTCAAAGGAATAAATTCTCCGTTAGACCAGCTTGTTTTTCTTTTGAAGAAGTTCATCGTATACCCTTTATTTTTTCAGAGGATTGAAATGGATCTGTCAACCAATCAGACATGACATAAGTTAGTTAAAAATAAGACATATATTCAAGTTCCTCTAGCGAGGATGCACTGACGGATGTCGGCGCTAGCCGTGCTGTCCCTACTCCTAGGTCATCAATCGTTACGCTCTGAAATCGGAAGTAATCTATTGACTGCTAATTGGATGAAGTAATTAAGGTGAACTGGCTCTCTTAAAATCATATGATTATGAATTTTTATTCATAATTTATACGTCAATTGAACTTATTATAAACAAGTTAGTATGAACAACAGCAAATTACTTGTGGTCATTATTGTTGTGGCAATAGTTTCCATCATCAATCTATCCAATGCCCAGTATGGAGGCGGATACGTGAACATTCAATTTGGGAATGGCTACGTCAACGGTAGCTACAGTAATGGTGGAGGAGGCTGTTATAACAATGGCGGCTATTACAATAACGGTGGTTATAACGGCTGCGGAGGTTATGCCGGTTATAACAATTACGGTTATGCGGCAGCACCACATTACGGAGTAGTTACAGGACCTGTGGGTTACCTGGCATGCCGTCCTGGTTATGGTTACGGTTATGGCAGGGGTTATTACGATAGGGATCATGGTGACCATGACGACCATGACGGAGGCTATAGAGGCAATTGGAATGCCTATTCCCATCAGTGGAGATAATCAATACCTGTCATTCAATAAAAAAGACCTATTATTTTATTCTTATGAAAAACTACTTATCTATTTTCTTACTGGCATGTTTGTTCGCGAGTTGTCAGTCCTCAAAAAAAGATGCGAGCGAATCAAACCAATCTGCTCCCGCGTCGGACACACTGGTTAACCATGCCGTAATCAACAAAGATTCCTGCACCGATGGCTTGTACCATAAATATGCACATGCCTACAATAATTTTATCGTAGATCATCAATCAAAAATTGTTGAGAAAAACATAGATTTTGTCAAGGCTTTGGAAAGGAAAGCACCTCAAGAGAAAGTGGCGGCGCTGTACACTTCGTTAACACAACAAACTCAAGAGTCCATTGATTCATTGGGTAAGTTGTGTGCGTTTAACGGGGACCTGGAATTTAAAAATTCTGCTTTAGCATTGTTCAAGTTTTACCAGCAAGCCTGGACTGAATATAAAGGTTTAGTAGAGGTGAAAAATGAGAAGGAGCGCATGGCTGCGTTTGAAAAAATAAGAACGCGTTTTAATGAAATCCATTCCAAAACAGAAAAGGAACTGGAAGAGAAATTCGCTGCAGCGCATACTCATTTTTCCAATGAATACGAATTGCATGTAAGAAGGACTGCGATCAATGAAAAACTAGACAGCATGTTGTACCTTAAATAACTCATGTCCTGTTCAACAAAAAAAGTTCGGTTCCTCACCGAACTTTTTTTTTGCTTACACGTCTTATGTCCTGCGACTATTTCAGACTTGCTGATCATACCATTACGGTATCAAACCCTTTAAACTAATCCACTGGTACAACCATCCTCCTCGAACAGTAGATAAATTGGAGCATGGTAGTAATTTGATACACCTTCCATACTTCTCCCATGTATCTCCCATATACCTTCCATACACCTTTCATACACTCCTCATACATAAAGCATACTTAACCCATACATAACTCATACACTCCCCATACACTTTCATGTTGTTTTTCGATTTGAAAATCGGATGAAATCGATCGTTAACACGATGATTATGATAGGCTTGCAGGAAGATTAGCCATCCGATCATATAAAGCGATAAAAAACACGTGTTTCCGCTAGAAAATGCCTATAACTACCTGACAAACAAACTTATAGATAGCTTCTCCAGCAAGATTTCTGTTACATCATTTCGTGCTTGATGTAAATAATTGCCGTCGAAATAATGAAAAGGGTTGTCATAGAAATCTCTATTAGGCTATTTCTATTTATTTTTTTATGATAGAGGATCACCAACAACGGCGACAAAATAAGTCCGGTGAAAACTCCCCAAATCCAGTTCATTTGCATCACCCTTTGTCTTTCACCATTACTGTCTATAAACCATCCCTCATCAGGGTTCATTAGCGTTATAAGCTGGTTCGTGATGATGAATACATTGATGTAAAGCATTGTTCCCAACAACACATAAAAAGGGATGGCCGTATGAAATGGTTTTTTAAGAAGCAACGAGCCTAATGTCAAGCCTCCGAACAGCAGCATGAAAACCTGCGGTTTGTTTTTTAATTCGGTCTGCATACAGCCTGTCCCCATTATCAATGCAGCGAATAAAAGCCCTATGCATACGTCTGAAAATTTTGTCATTCGTTTTTTGTTGTCTCTTAACTTATGCATCTGCTGATGCTGGAAGAGTTGATTCGTTAGCGACCGCCGTTATAATCCACGTTGCCATTATTGTTGGGAGGCATGTTGCAGTTTCCATTGTTGTTAGTATTTCCTGGGTTGTTTCTGTTTTGTTGTTGGTTAGCTTCTTTCCTGGCTTGTTCGTCGGCTTTTAGCTGAGCCCAGGTTTGTTGTTGTTCCGGACTCAACACATTGTTGCAGGCGTTGTCATAATCGATCTTAGCTTGTTCATGCGCTAGCGTAAGGTTGTAAATTTGAGAAGTCTGGTCCGGGCTTAAGCCTAATTTTTTCTGGAGATGATTCGCAAATTTTTGCGCCTTCTCTTGGGGAGTCATCGGTTGAGGATTTTGTCCCTGACTGTTATAACCGTTATTGTTCTGGCTTGGTTGATTGTAAGTAGAATTGTAACTGTTGTTGTTATAGTCTTGGTTCTGATTATTGTATTGCGTTTGAGCCTGCACCTTTGCGACAATCAATACAAGTGTTAAGGCGAAGAATAGTTTTTTTACGAGGAGCATAAACGTCAGTGGTAAAGTGTGTGAGTTAAAATAGCTATTTTATTTTGATTTACAAGAACGAAATAATTCCATCCCGGGCAGAGGCCCTATATGTGAAAGAAGCCCCAACGGACGGCGGCGCTAGCGAAATATATACGGTTAAGTTTTTCTTAAATTCGTCTGGGTAATTATCGTTTGCAGTTCACCTCAATATCATTTTCTGCATCAGGATGACCTCGATCTGCTGCCTGCCTGAGATACTGACATGCTTTATCTATTTCTCCCTGCTTCATTTTCATCCGAGCCAGGTTATAATAGCTGTAAGGATATTCTTCGTCGAGTTTGATAATGTGTTCAAAATCCGCTTCAGCACCGTCTTCATCTCCCGTTTGAATCTTACAGCGACCACGGTTATTATAGGCATCAATAAATGACGGTTTGAGTTGAATGGCTTTATCGTAATCTTCCAAAGCAGCCTTATAATCTCTCATCGTATGCTTTAAAAAAGCTCGACCGTAATATGACTCTGCATCTTTATTCCATTCTATCGCTTTATTGAAATCCGGTAAAGACGCTAGATAATTTTTTGTAAGCAGTTGACACCATCCCCTAAAATAATAAGCACGTCCATCTTTCCCATTTTGCTGAATTGCCTGATCAAAATTCTGGATCGCTATCGCATAGTTTTTTAAATTGTATTGGGCAATACCTTGCTCTGTAAACGACTGCAAACGCGATTTCAATTCCTTCGCTTTTTCTTCATCCTTCAGCGCCCCTTCTTCATTTTGTAGTCCCCGTTTTGCTTTTGCCCGGTACTCGTATCCTTCAGGTTCCAAAGGATACGTTGTAACGTAATGGTCAAAGTCAGCCAGAGCATCCTTATATCTTTTCAGTGAGAGGAATAGTGTTCCTCGGTCTATATAATTCTTGGACACGTAAGGATTCAACATAATGGCTGCCTGATAATCCTGCAAAGCTTCTTTATACAAAGAAAGCTTTGTTTCAGCTTCAGCACGGTAAAACATGGCTTCATAATACTTGGGACGATATTCTAAAGCCTTACTGTAATCCGTTATGGCTTCCTGATAATGTTCCAATGCATGATAGGCACACCCTCTTTTAAAGAACGTTTCCGCACTATGCGGTTCCATAGATAACGCAAGAGTAAAATCTTCCAGTGCTCCATGATAATCCTTCAAATGATATCTGGCTTGTGCTCTGTAATAATAAGCCTCTGCAGAAGGTTTTGTTCTGATCTCAATATTCAAGAGCGAGACCGCCTTGTCATAATTAGTCACTTCGTATTGACGTATACCTTCTTTCAAGTAATCTCTCTCTTCTTGTGCCTGAGCCAAAGAGAAGATACAAATCATCAATCCTAAAAAAATCCATCGTTTCATACAGCAAGTTATCATTCTTTAAAAGAAATAACAACGCATCTCCATTAGCTCTTGCTTTATAAATTGATTGTAACAGCCATCGCAATTAACACCAACACAAAACTTAAAAAAGACCGTCCCAATAGTTTTATAGTGAATCTTGTATCAGTAAACTCAAAACTGAAGTGCCCCATTTCTATTCTATCTTTAGTAGATATTACTTATATTGTCTATTTAAGCCAACGAGGTGAAAATATGGTTTTCCTCATACTTCTTTTCTAATGACCTACTTAAAAAAAGCTCTCGCATTACTATTTTTAACAAACCTCATTTCTGCACATGCATTTGCTCAAAGCCCCCAAAGCGCTAAAGCGTATTTCAAAAAACCCTCTGTGGTAGGAATAATTATCGTTTCGCATATAGGTTACGATGAAGAAATTAAAACAGGTCCTAGTGGCAGCTCTTATTTTGGAGCCATTGGTGCTTTTGGTAGCGCTTTAGCACACGATTTACATACTACTCATATCAACAACGGGAAATACGACAATGCTTTGAAAGCAATTGAACCTGAAATAAATCCTTCGAAAAGACTTTCGGATTTATATACTTCAATTTATATAGATGCGGGTAAAACTGTCATTCCCATCGATATAAAATTAAACGAAAGAGAATTGGAATACTTTATAAAACCTACTACGTTCAGAAAGAACTATTATGAAAAAGATTTACGGTTCTTACGAGAAAGCTACAAAGTAGATGAACTTTTAATTGTGAATATGGAATATGGTGTTTATGCGTATAAATCTTATATAACGAGAAATGCGGAAAGAAACAGATCAGGATATTCTACGACAAGAGCAACACTCATCGATCTCAATGACAATTCAATTATTATTAAAACCAGTTCTTCCGCTAAAACAAAATTACACAAAGAATGGGATATGCCTCCATCCTATGATCTTTTAAAAAAGACAATCAAAACGTCCATTGATCTTACTATTGCTAATCAATGGAATCAATACGACGACTGGCGTTCGGTAAAAGAAGCAAAAAGAACGAGAAAAATATACGATCCCGTTTATTGATCCATTTGATTTGTATCATTCAGACTAAATGCTCTCCTGATTTATTGTTCTGACTTATCTGTTTTAAATGCAACATTTGCCAAATACTGACAAAACAAGGTTAAAGGAATCATTAGTATTGGAATACAAATAAGACCTCCATGTGCAGCACCACAATGAGTATCGAGATGAACAACATTCAATAAAATAAATGGATAACTCATACACAACAATAAGGTTGTGATATAACTCCAGTACTTTTTGATTTTAACACTTCTCAGTAGCCAACCGATGATGAAAGGTGTTAAAATTTGCGGTAATAAAATTTGAACCAAAATCATACTAATTTACTTGTCTTTTATTTTTTTTACTCACACATCGGATTGATTAAAAATCGTAGTTTGAAATACCAGAAGCACCGACGGACGTCGGCGCTAGCGTTAAACTATACACTTGCAAAGACTCTTTTATTCCAAATGAAAAAAGAAAAAAGTCACGGCTGCCCATTCTTTTTTTATTCCTTTCGCATAACCTATCGTACCGTAATTGCTGTTCTGAACAGTTCCATCTTTCTTGATATAACCAATGGTTCCATAACTGTTATTTTGTACCGTGCCGTCTTCCTTAACATAACCAACCGTTGAATAATTACTGTTTTGTATGGTACCATCGTCTTTGATGTAGCCAATGGTACTGTAGTCTTTGTTCTGTATGGTACCGTTGTCTTTGATATAACCTACCGTAGCATAATTGTTATTTTGTATGGTGCCATCGGCTTTGATATAGCCTGTCGTGCTGTAATCAGAGGACTGTATGCTTTGAGCAAAACCAGAAAAGGTAACGAGAGTCGCCAGGATGATATAGCCTGTTTTCATATTGTAGGTGGTATTTATTTTTATGATCACTTATCTCCACTAGTGAGAATTAATTAATAATTTCTCCCTTGTTACTGGCCAATTTATTGCGCCACTCCTGGAGTTCTTCAGGAGTTTGTCTACTCCAGTCTGTTACTTCTCCGACTATTTTCAATGGTGCCTCTGAACGATAAGAACGTGTCAGGTTCCCCGGAAACTTTTTGTCTGTCACGTTCGGATCGTTTTCAAAGCTGCCTGTCGGAGCAACGACATAAACACGTTCAGGTCCGTTGCCCTTTGCTAATGACGCAGCAAGTCCAGCACCATGGAGCAAGGCTGTGAAATAAATGTGATTCATTTTCAGTTCGGGTTTGTAATTAGAATTGCCTCCTGCTGTCAACCAATCACCCACTTGCAAATCCGCTTTTGTCCCGTGATAAAAAGGGCCCTTGTCCTCTATTTTATCTTTCAATGAAATGGTCAACTCCTGATTCTTTTTTGCGTTGTCAAGGTCGTCTAAGTCCTCGTAGCATTTGGCAATGTTTGAATACAGAGAAGGGAAAGCACTCCTTACTGAGTTGTCATTTATCTTTAAGGCAAACTCCAAAGACGTTTCCAACCATGCCAATTTATCAGGAATACTTCCTTGATGCCGGGCTACATAATAAGCCGACAAAAACTTTTCGAAGTCATTGGTTGCTTCGTTCCAGGCTTGAAGAAATAGGGTGCTTGCTTCTTCGGATTTACCGCTATCTTCCATTTCCATCCCTTGAAGGCAGCGTTTCACGATCTTATTGTTGGGGTTGAATTTCATCCTCCACGCTTTAGTTGATCCATTGATTTAATGAACTATGCTTGTCCATTACTTTCGTTTGGTTTCGTAGTGCAATGCAATGACTCCACAAGGAAACGTTTTCGTTTCTATCAGTTTCAATGGTGTCCTCTCCATCACATCTTTAAACAACGGCATTCCATGTCCCAATAAAATTGGATTGACAAATAACCAAAACTCGTCAATCAGCCCGAGACTGAGCAATGAGTGAGAAGCCCTCGGGCTTCCAAAGATTAAAATGTTCTCCCCCTCTTCGTTTTTTATTTTATTGATGCGGTCTGCCAAGTGGTCGCTGATCACGGTGGTGTTGTGCAATCCTTTTTCGCTGAGTGTCTTTGACAAAACGATTTTAGAAACTTTGTTGTACCAAGCCGAATGTTCTTTGTCGTGTTTGGATGCATTGGGGCCGTCGCCAGCAGTGGGCCAGTAACTTTGCATCATTTCATAGGTTACTCGTCCATAAAGTGCTGTATCGGCTTTGTCCGTCATCGTGCCAACAAAGTCAAACAACTCTTCGTCTAAACGTATCCAGTCCATTTCTCCGTTGAGCCCAGCTACAAAACCGTCGAGTGACGTGTGCATAAAGAAGATTAATTTTCTCATTTTATTTTTTGTTTAAGTGTTTATGTGATTTGTCTGTTTGTTTTATTGTTTGTCGTTTATATCGTGATGCTATAATACTCAAACCATTTAAACTAATCCAGCAATCGCTTGGGATTTACTCTACCCCTATTCCCCGAACACGTCTATCTAAAAATCCTTACTGTACAGTATGGATCAATGCACAAGAAGCCATAGACTGTTAGCCGTTAACAATCTATGGCTTTTGTTGTAACGTGTACGAGACCGTTTGTCATTAAAGCCCGCTGAAATGTTCAGCGGGCTTTTGATCTTTGAACTCCCTGTCTATTTTGATTCACTGAGTAAAATGGCTGCTAACTTATCCGGCATGGAGATGAAAGGTGTATGGCTACTGACCAATGTATATTCTTTACTCACAGGTGTCTTTTTTACCATCGTTTGCTGTAAAGACAAACTCACGGCATGATCGTCTTGTGTATGAATGTATACTTTCCTGACGCTACCGAATTTTTCAGCCGTTAAGCTTACAGGTGACACCAGTGGAATCAAAGGTTCTGCTTTCACACTGTTCACAATGATGTCGTGGAATTGAGTGGGGGCATCCGCAGCAAA
>DATHPB010000122.1:0-4315 GCA_035484295.1 Cytophagaceae bacterium | reverse complement strand
TGGGACCTGGTGTTGATTACTTTGTGAACGAACATGTAGCTTTTGAAGGATTGCTGACCTATCAGGGAAGTCAAGTCAACTCTGATCAGCAGAATTATAATAACAATGTGGGCTTGCAGATCGGCTTGCAGATCTTCTTCTAAATCCATTCCGTATGAAAAAAATAATCTGGACCTCCATGAAGCGCTGTCTGCTGTTTGCAGGAGTACTGGCGCTTTTTGTCTCTTGCCATAACAGTGGATACAATAATGTCAGTCCGCGCTACGATACCTTTTCTTATCCTTCTTACAACTATTCTCCGGGCAACGGTACCGACAATAATTCCGGTGCAATGGCTCTTAACATCACTCCCTACGGGTATAACGCAAGCAATCAGGTTTACCAGGTAAGCATCAACGGCGTGGGTAATTATTATGTGCCGACAGGAGGTGGACAGGTATACATCCCTTACCTGTGGCCGGGTACCTATTACTTCACGATACACATAGGTTGTGTCAACTACTACGCACCGAATTGTTTTGACCGCTACGTAAACGGAAGCATTTCCATACAACCCTTGTATACCACGCAGGTTCAATTTCAACCGAGTTAAAATGGTGACGATATCCTTCAACAAAAAAGCCATTTTACCGATGGCTTTTTTGTTGGGTACCGTTCTCGTCTGATTCCCTCCAATCATCATCGGCCCACATCCTGGATTCTTTATTCTCAAAAAAAAGAATATATTTACCCATGACAGATCCTGTCCTTTCGTTTGTGATGCCCTGGATTTCTTATGTCGTTTGATTCGGTTACTTTTGGAGTTTTTTTATTTCTTGTCTTTACAGGATATTGGCTTCTTGCAAGCAGAGAGGTAAAAACTCAAAACATATTTCTTCTCGTGGCGAGTTATATTTTTTACGCCTGGTGGGATTACCGTTTGCCAGGACTGCTGATCTTTTCTACTGTTTTAAATTATGCCTGCGGATTACAAATGGAAAGAGGCAGCATTGATCAGAAAAAACGCTGGTTGTTGCTGGGTATCCTGTTGAATGTAGCAGTACTGGCTTTTTTCAAATACACTCCCTTGTTCAGTCATTCGCTTACCGGTATAGTTTCTGCCGTCGGCCTTTCTTTCTATACCTTGCGTGGTCTGTCTTACCTCTTCGATGTATACCGATGCAAGGTAGAAGCAGTGCATGATGCATGGGCTTACGCTGTCTTTACTGCTTTCTTTCCCTTGTTGCTTGCAGGGCCTGTAGAAAGGGCAGACTCGCTTTTGCCGCAATGCAGCCGGCTGAGAGTTTTTGATGCCAATAAAAGCAAGGATGCCATGCGTCAAATGCTTTGGGGCTTGTTTAAAAAAGTGGTCATTGCAGACAACTGTGCCTATTTCACGGATGAGATCTTTGCACATTATACCGCTTATTCATCGGGGACATTGATTGCGGGTGCCCTGTTGTTTTCCTTCCAGGTTTATGCAGATTTTTCAGGTTACTCTGACATCGCCATAGGCAGTGCGCGTTTGCTGGGATTTGAAGTGACACGTAATTTTGCTTTTCCTTATTTCTCCAGAAACATGGCGGAGTTTTGGCGCAAGTGGTACATGTCTTTGTCGTCCTGGTGGAGAACATACATTTATATTCCCTTAGGTGGAAATAAAGGAAACGCATGGATGATATGGTGCCATGCGGCGATCGTTTTTCTGATCGCTGGTTTGTGGCATGGTGCGCATTGGCACTACATCGCATGGGCCGGACTGAATGCTTTGTACATGCTTCCGCTCCTTGTCTTTCATTGGAATAAAAATAAAACGGCTTATGCCGCAGAAGGTAAACGCTTGCCCTCTGTTAAAGAAATGGTTCAAATGGCGGCAACGTTTTTTCTCGCGACAATTTCCTGGGTGTTATTTCGATCGGAGAGTCTCCAAGATGCAGGGTTGTATGGGAAGGGCATGTTGGCTCCACCACGGCTAACGGTGACTGTATGGGAGTTGAAACAGATCGGTGCGGGACTTCTTTACATCCTCCTGTTCATCACAGGATGCATGATGGTGGAGTGGATACAGAGAGGAAAACAACACGGATTACAGCTGTCTGATGAAGCTGTCCCCAGACCTGTGCGCTGGTGCATCTATTATGTGCTTATCCTGCTGCTGATCGCTTTCTCCAGAGGGGAGCATGATTTCATGTATTTTAAATTTTAAGAACAGGTAATGCTGAAGTTTCTCTTTCATTTCTTAAAGTTTATGTTCATCCCCTTTCTTTTGGGATCGGTTATCATGGCTTCGTATTTCGTTTTCGATCCGTTTAACGTAGTCCGGCCGCACGACGAATTTTATTTTTCCGAGGTAGGGTTGAACGAAGACTACGTAGCTACTGAACGTTACCTGAAGCAAGGTTCAGCTGGTCGCTACAACGCCTTTATATTGGGCAGCTCCAGGGCTGGCAGTGGATTTAATGCCATGCACTGGCAGGAAAAAATAGGAAAAGACAAACGGGTATTTTCTTATGCGGCTTCCAATGAATCCATCTACGGTATTTATGGCAAGTTGAGGTTACTCGATGAAAAAGGTGACAGCATAAAAAATGTCTTATTGGTCATCTGTGGTGACTTTACTTTTGCCAGAACAAGCAATCACAGCCATTATTTGTTCATCAAGCATCCTGCCGTGTCCAAAGGTTCCATGAAATACTTTCAGGAAAGTTTTCTGAAGGCCTATGTACTGACGGGTTTTTTTGTACCGTACCTGGATTACAAGATTTTTCATACGAAAAGAGCGTATATGAATGCTTTTCTGAAATTTGACAGGCCTTCGAATACAACCATCTACGGGGCTTTTCAGGCTTATGACAGGGAAGAGAAGATCCTGAAAAACGAAGAAGCATATTACCGTCACACTCCGTTTTATGAACGTCCGGAAGTGATAGCTCCTTATGGCGTGCAAATCAATGCGGCGGCTAAAGTGTACCTGACAGATATTATGGAGATTTTCAGGAAACATCATACCGATTACAAAATCATCATCAGTCCTTTGTACGACCAAAAACGAATGAATGAAAAAGATGTGGAACAGTTGTACCGGATTTTTCGTAAAGAGAATGTATATGATTTTTCAGGAAAAAATGAGATAACGAATAATAAGTTCAATTATTACGAGAAATCACATTATCGTTTTCATGTGGGGGATTCTATCCTGAAGGTGATCTACAACCCATAATAAAAGCAACGGCGAATGTATCCCATTTTGTTTTTATTCGTTAACTAACTCGGAGGAAGGTACAGCATATGTCTCGTTTACACCTAAGCATTTTTATTTTGATTCTTCTGCTGTGCGGCCAGGTGAATGAGGCATGGTGCAATCCGAAAGATTCACTGATTAAGAAAA
Organism: Cytophagaceae bacterium; assembly: GCA_035484295.1. GTDB lineage: Bacteria > Bacteroidota > Bacteroidia > Cytophagales > Cytophagaceae > JACMQM01. The sequence goes on along the minus strand of DATHPB010000122.1, from coordinate 948 downwards.
CGGATTCACTGGTTACCACCAAGACGTTTAGGAAATTCCTGTTGAACCTGGATACGCGCGGTTCATTGGTGCACAACGTACCTGTTACCATCGGTGGCTTGAAAATAGGTATCCAGCTGCACAAGAGACATCGTTTCGGTTTAGGAGTTTACATGATCGGTATGCCGATTTTTGGTTACATGCTTTTTAAACCTGCTACTTATGATGTAAACAATATTTCCCATAAAGATGTAGTCGTCAGGAATAAACCGGTCAGCACCAATACTACGGAAAGTGACAACACCGTTTCATTGTCCATGATATACGGTACGGTCTTTTACGAATACGTATTGCTCACCCACAAGCGATGGGAGATCAGTATTCCGCTGCAACTTGGATTCGGACAAGCAGAGTACATGAGCACTGTACTGGCTACTACTACCAATCCCGTTACGCATGCCGACAAGACCAACAGTTTCAACAGACCTAACGAATACGAATTCATTTTTCTAGGAGAAACATCACTCAATGTGCAATTCAAAATTTTCTGCTGGATGGGATTGGGAGGAGGAATAGGATACCGAAGGTTGTTCAACGATGATAACAACCCCAAACTCGTCAATACATTTGACAACGTCATCTGGATTGCCAAAGTGAAATTATTCCCCGCAGATTTGATCAAGGTGATCAAAGGCACGCAGAAATGGCACCGCGTGTATTGATTGAAAACCAAGCCTTACTTCGTTATTCCATTTGACGCTTGGTTTAAGCATGTTTGAAGTATTGAATTTCCTGTTCGTGTTTCCTGGCCGCTTCCAGGGAACTGAATGTTCCGAGATTGCGTCGTTTGTTGGTCTTAGGATCTACCTTCCTGGAGTAGATTCTATACTCGCCTGATTTCAGTTTGCGTATCATAACCGTAGGATTTAAGTACGGTAAAACAAACTGTAAAACCCGTGCCATTCCCTT
>DATHPB010000121.1:0-5376 GCA_035484295.1 Cytophagaceae bacterium | reverse complement strand
CACTGAACCACAAGTGATGAATGCATGCTTCAGCGGTGATTTTTTTTTCTTTTAGTGGTAAAGCATTAGAAAACAAATCTAACTCTTTATCGGTTGAAATATGTAAAATATGTAAACGAGTACCGTATTTCTTTGCGAGGTCAACGGCCATGGAAGAGGACAGGTAACAGGCTTCTACATCGCGAATACGCGGATGGAAGCTGGCATCAATGTCTTCACCGTATTCGGCAATGATGCGCTGTTGATTCTCTTTTACTCTCGGATCGTATTCACAATGTGTAGCAATCAACATAGGAGAATTAGAAAAGATTGCACTCAACGTTTGTGTCTCATCTACCAGCATGTTACCGGTAGATGAACCCATGAATATTTTTATCCCACAAATCCTAGAGGGATCGGCTTTCATGACTTCTTCGATGTTGTCGTTAGTAGCACCCAGGTAAAAAGAATAATTGGCAAGAGATGTTTGGGAGGCTATGCTGTATTTATCCTCTAGAAGTGTGAGTGTAGTGGCATTGGGGACTGTATTCGGCATTTCCATGTAGGTAGTAATACCACCTGCAACGGCTGCTTTGGCTTCGGAATAAATAGTCCCTTTATGAGTTAATCCTGGTTCTCTGAAATGTACCTGATCATCAATTATACCCGGCATGAGGAGTAAACCTTCCGCATCGATTGTCTTTTCGGCGTACTCATCAATCATTCCTATTTTGGTAATCAGACCGTCTTTTACCAATACATCGGCAATAAATCGTTTTCCTTCGTTGATTATTTCAGCTTGCTTAATGAGTATGGTGGACATATTGTGTATTTTTGTGATTCAATAAAGTATCAAATTTCCATTGGGATTCGAACAATTCAAAATAAACAAGCAGCTTTTACAGGCGATTTCTGATATGGGTTATGAACACCCTACAGAAGTGCAGGAAAAAGTAATTCCTCAAGTTTTTGCAGGACATGATTTGTTTGGAGTAGCACAAACAGGTACGGGCAAGACGGCCGCTTATCTGATTCCGATCATTCGAGTGCTCAATTACGCACAAGGTCCGGATCCTAGAGCATTGGTCATAGCACCGACACGCGAGCTAGTGATGCAAATAGAAGAGCAAGCAAAGCTTTTGGCTAAATATACAGACTTGCGTATTGTCGCTCTATACGGTGGCATCGGTCCGAAAACGCAGATAGAAACGGTGAAAGCCGGAGTAGACCTGATTATTGCTACTCCCGGACGTTTCATGGAGATTTATTTGAAAGAGTTACTCGTGGTCAAATACATCAAATATTGGGTATTGGATGAAGCAGATAAAATGATGGACATGGGGTTTATGCCTCAAATCCGAAAAATGCTGGAGATTCTTCCTCGCAAAAGACAAAACTTATTATTTTCAGCTACCTTGCCTGAAAAGGTAGTCAGGTTATCGGAAGATTTTTTGCTTTACCCGATGAAAATTGCTGTCACTCCTCAAGCGACAACGGCTACTACTATTGAACAGATTTTGTACGAAGTTCCCAATTTTGAAAGTAAACTGAATTTATTGATCCATTTGTTAAAAGATCCGAGTATGGATCGCTTGATTGTTTTTGTTCGTACGCGCGCTGCGGCGAGTCATATCTTTGATCTGCTTTCTGCTCATGTAGGAAATTCTATTCGTGTCATTCATGCGAACAAAGGGCAAAACACGCGTATCAATTCCATTGAAGATTTTAAAGAAGGGAATATTAGAATACTAGTAGCTACAGATGTTGCAGCAAGGGGGATAGATGTAACGATGGTAAGCCATGTCATCAATTTTGATGTACCACTAGTCTATGAAGATTATGTACATAGAATAGGGAGAACGGGTAGAGCGGGTAATTCGGGAATAGCCGTTACATTCATGAACCCTGCGGAAGAATACCATGTCCGAAAGATAGAAAAACTAATAGCCCAGCGCATTCATAAGGCATATGTTCCCTCTGAAGTAGAGATTGTAAAGACACCACATGAAGAAAGACAAGCTATAGCTAGAGAAATAGACGATCAAAAAAGGAAAGAAAACCCTGATTTCAAGGGAGCTTTCCATGAAAAGAAAGAACGAATGCCTGTTCAATCAAAGAAAAAGAGAAAAAAATAATTTTTGTTAAAATGTTTGAACATTTTAAGGTTTAACGCAACCTTTGTAAAACGATTCCGTTAACATAGACAGAAAAACATTAAAGATTCCATAGCTGGTTGAAAGACCCCGGAATGTTTCGGTTCCCCACCGGACTTCCGGGTTTTCTTTTTTTATCTGGATTCACTTTTGAAACTCGTTAAATAAATAAAATGCTTGTGTCTAACAATAAAGTTTGAAAAAAAGATTATTTAAGCGAATTTGAGTACTTAATAATTTTAATGAATGAATAAGTTTCTTGTATTTGCTTGTATTCTTTTATTATTGCTGGCTTGTGAAAACAAAAAGAAGCCAGAAACAATTCAGCAACAGGTACCTGTACAATCTCTTACTGTTCCTCTCAAACAACTCCATTATACGATTGTTAATCGTTATCCTCACGATGAAATGGCCTTTACAGAAGGTTTTTTATTTCATCAAGGAGAACTATATGAAAGCACAGGGTCTCCTGATAATTTACCCCAAACCCAGTCTTTTATTGGTATTGTTGATTTAAAGACTGGTAAAATCAATAAAAAAGTCGAACTCGATCGCGCTATTTATTTTGGAGAAGGCATCGCTATTTTAAACGGTAAAGTTTACCAACTCACTTATAAAAATAAACAAGGTTTTTTGTATGATCTTAAAAGTTTTAAAAAGCTCGGCCAATTTAGTTACGATAATGAAGAAGGCTGGGGAATGACAACTGATGGCTCGTCTTTGATTATGAGTGATGGCTCCAGCCGTTTGACATACCTAGATCCATTTACCATGAAACCATCGAAAACACTCACGGTTACAGAAAATGATACAGAAACAATTCATCTCAATGAATTAGAATATATCAAAGGATATATCTACGCCAACATCTGGTTAACTAATTACATTGTTAAAATAGATCCACAAGATGGAAAAGTGGTAGCGAAACTAGATCTTTCTAATTTAATGAATGAAATAAAATATACCCATCCAAAAGCTTCAGAAATGAATGGTATTGCCTTCAATCCGGCTAATGGTCATTTGTACATGACGGGAAAAATGTGGCCCACAATCTATGAATTGGATATTGTAGAATAAAAAAGGCTTTCTGTATTTTACAGAAAGCCTTTTTATATGAAAGAAGATAATACTAACCTCCGATGGCAATTCTTTTGAATACAGAAGCAGTCAATCCTTTTTGAGTACCATCCAACAATTGTGCGATAGTTTTAGAATTGTCTTTTACAAATTCCTGATTCAACAACGTACTTTCTTTGTAAAACTTCTGCAATTTACCTTGAGCGATTTTCTCCAACATGGCTTCAGGTTTACCTTCTGCTTTTGCCTGTTCTTTACCGATTTCGATTTCTCTTTCGATAGTTTTAGGATCAACATCGTCTTTGTCCAAAGCTACCGGCTTCATCGCAGCGATTTGCATCGCTACGTCTTTACCTACTTCAGTCACGTCTTTACCACCCGTGTTTTTGAAACCTACCAATACACCTAATTTATTGTTAGAGTGAATGTAAGGTACTACCTGATCAGCAGTAATGTTTTCGTAGTTCTGGATAATAATTTTCTCTCCGATTTTACCGGTAAGGTCAGTGATGTGCTCATTGATGCTACGGCCATCAGCCAATGGTAAGGCTGCTAATGCTTCAGCATCTGCAGGATTTTTAGCTACAGCAACTTCTAAGATTGCTTTACCTAAGTTTTTGAAATCATCTACTTTAGAAACAGGTTCTGTTTCGCAAGCTAAAGCTACTAGTTTGCCATTTTTACCGTCTTTGCTTACTTCGATCAAGACAATACCTTCAGCAGTTGCATTACCTGCACGGGCAGCAGATACTTTTTGTCCTTTTTTACGAAGGACATCGATAGCAGCTTCAAAATCTCCTTCAGCTTCAGTCAATGCTTTTTTACAATCCATCATACCGGCACCGGTCATGGTTCTAAGCTTATTCACGTCGGCAGCGCTAATTGATACAGTACTCATATTATTAATTAGTTAATTTTTAGTTTCAGGTTTGGTATAAAAAAGTTGAACATTGATCGATAAAACCAATGTTCAACTTGAATAGAATGGTAGAAGATTGATTACTCCGCTTCAGCTTTAGTATCTACTGCACGCTTAGTGTCTTCTTCTTCTTTCAGTTTTTGATCGTCTTTATCTCTTTTGCGCTCAGACAAACCTTCTTCAATCGCTGCTGCGATTACTGAAGTGATGATAGCGATTGATTTGTACGCGTCATCATTAGCAGGAATTGGATAGTCTACTGTGCTTGGATCAGAGTTGGTATCAACGATGGCAAATACCGGAATATTTAATTTTTTCGCTTCTTTGATAGCGATGTGTTCTTTCTTAGCGTCTACAATAAACAATGCAGCAGGAAGACGAGTAAGGTCAGCAATACCTCCCAATACTTTTTCCAGTTTCGCTTTATCACGAGCAACCGTAAGTTTTTCGCGTTTTGCTAGACTGTTGTAAGAGTCTTCTTTCATCATTTTCTCAATAGAAGACATTTTCTTCAATGATTTACGCACAGTAACAAAGTTGGTAAGCATTCCTCCCAACCAACGCTCTGTAGCGTAAGGCATTTTTAGTCTGTCGGCTTCTTTGGTAACGATTTCTTTCGCTTGCTTCTTTGTAGCTACGAATAACACCTTGCGACCTGAACGAACAATATTTTTGATCGCACCACAAGCGTCTTCAAGGCATGCTTGGGTTTTATTCAGATCGATCAAATGGATACCATTTTTCTCCATGAAGATGTATGGTGCCATTTTAGGATTCCACTTTTGTGTCAAGTGACCAAAGTGAACTCCTGCGTTTAATAGATCTTGGTACTCTACTTTTTTGTTAGACATATATAAATTCCCGAATATAGCTCGGATTAACGTTTACTGAACTGGAAGCGTTTTCTCGCTTTTCTCTTACCGAATTTCTTACGTTCCACCATACGAGGATCACGTGTTAAAAAGCCTTCTTTTTTCAAAGCAGGTCTGTGCTCAGGATTGATGTCGCAAAGTGCTCTGGCTATAGCCATACGGATAGCTTCTGCCTGGCCGGTGATTCCACCACCTTGTACATTTACTGATACATTATAGTTCGCCAATTCATTGGTAATTACCAATGGTTGTCTTACAGAGATTTGAAGAGGCTCAGTAGGTAGGTACTCATTCAGCGCTCTGTCATTTACAAGAATTTCACCTTTACCTGGAGTGATATAAATCCTGGCTACAGAGGTTTTTCTTCTTCCTATTT
>DATHPB010000120.1:0-5943 GCA_035484295.1 Cytophagaceae bacterium | reverse complement strand
CAAGCGAATGCGACTTCACCGTTTCCACCGTATGTCCGTTGACGATACGTGTCGTCTTGAATGTTGCCAATACCCTTTCCGACTTTTTCGGAATAGTATCTAGTAGATTTAACAGATCATCCTGAGCAAAGCATGTGTTGAGACTAAAAAAACAAACACACAGAAAAACAAAAGATTTATTTCTTAGGGATAAACTCAGCATGCACAGTTACTTTAATGGTTTGGGAGATATTGGATAATTTGTCGTTGGGTATTTTGATGTCATGATCGGCAACCGGCAACATGAATTGAGAATCAAGGTACAACCTACCTCCTTTATTTTCTATTACCCCGGTAAATTTTTTAGTCTTTGTAATGCCATGCATATCCATTGTACCTTCTAAAGTCACATGGTATGTACCTTCTTTCGTGAGGTCGACATCTTCAACGATTTTTCCTTTAAGAATAGCATTGGGGAATTTGTCACTCTCCATATAGTTTTCATTGAAATGTTCTTCCATCAATTTGCGTTGAAAACTGAACGATGAGATAGGTACTTTAAATACGACGTCTTTTGTTATCGCATTGATAGCAGCGCTGCCCTTTACAGAAGTAGCTTCTATATTTTCAATTCTTGCTTCAGAAAAGAAAGAGATGGTTACTTTGTCTGATACAAATACAGTTTGGGAAAATGCATTCCATGTACAGAACAATAGAGTGAGTGTGAGTATAAATTTTGTCATGAGCTTAGTTGTTTATAGGTGCACCGTGTCTGATCCAGCGGTCTATTTTTTCCATGGTGGAATCGGGTAAATAAGGAGGGCCGTCTTTAGGCATTCGTTCTACACCGTATCCATGAATTCTTTCCTGTATATCTGTATAGACAGGATTTACACCTGGCAACAAGGCGTACCGGTGAAGCTCGCTGAAGTTATCAGGTACCTGCAGAAAAAAAGCATAGCCCGGTTTGTTCGGATTGTTGGAAGTATCGGAATGACACTTGACACAATGTTGTATGACAATGGGTTTTATAACCGTATCGAAACTTACCGGCGGACCGATGGGACCTGCAGGTTCTGCTTTATTGTATTCACAGGCATTTGTCGTTATCATTATAATGCCCAGAAATAAGAGTACAAACCATGTAGCGTATCGCATAAGGTAAAACGGGTTGAATAAAAAGTATACTTTAAGGTAAATGAAATTTAGCAGGTATCGCACAGGAAACGCAGATAATTCTCTTTGGGTTGCCTCCGGTCGACAGAATCTCTGCGTATGGAACTGACTTTATGTATTTTATTTCCCGATTATACCCAGATAGAATTTATTCTTTTAGCATTATTGTTGCTACCGCTTATAATATTATGAAGGCATTATTTTGAATTCCTTTATTCTGTATTACCTTTATTCCGTGAAAAAAGTCATCACCCTATCGCTGGTTTTTATTTTATTGTTGCAATGCAGCATGAAACTGGCTATTGTGGTTTCTTATCACATCAACAAAGATTACATCACGGCTAATTTTTGCGAAAACAAAGCAAGGCCTCAAATGAAGTGTAACGGTAAATGTTACCTCGCAAAAAAAATACAGGCAGAGGAAAAACAAGAGCAAACGCTTCCTTCCGTGCTTAAAGGACTTCATGACATTGTATTGTTTTATCAAGTGAATACTTTTTCTTTAGAGATTTCTTCTTTTTCCATACTCATTAGAAACTATTCTTTGTACCTCTTAAAACAATACGTTTCTCCGTTATCGGGCATTCTTCAGCCTCCTCAGTAAGTTTATTTTTTCATTCCGTGTCTTCTTGACATAACATCGGTTCGTTCCGAAATTTCTTACTCTTTATTTAGTTTGGTTTATGCCCTTATATTATAAGTGGTGTATGCTGATTGCATTATCAACCATACACTTGTCAGTCTTTGCACAAGGCGACAGTACAGCTACCTGTAGTAGTTGCTGCTGTGATAAAGACCTTAGCCCATCCGGTGTGATGATCAGTCATGTGCATCAAAAAAATCAATGGATGGTTTCCTATCGCTACATGAACATGAACATGGGGGGCATGTTGGTCGGATCCAATTCAATAAGCGACAGTGAATTGTTCAACAAGAATTACAGCATGTCCTCCAACCGTATGCGCATGAACATGCATATGTTGATGGCTATGTATGGCGTTACCGATAAACTGACGCTGATGGCGATGGTCAACTACAATCTCATTTCGATGAACATGACTTCACTCTCTCCTGTCATGAACATGCCAGGTATGGACATGAGCGGTAATGTCAACATGACCATGAAAGCATCAGGATTAGGTGATGTTAAAATCAACGCGTTGTATAGTCTTGTTAATCTACGCACACATCATTTACTAGTCAGTGGGGGACTCAGTATTCCGACAGGTAGTATCCGTGTTTCAGGTGATGCCAACAGTATGTATCCTGATCACCGACTTCCATACGATATGCAATTGGGATCAGGAACCTGGGATATCTTGCCTGTCCTAAATTATATCCATCAAAACGATCGCATCAGTTGGAGTACTCAGGCATCAGCTGTAATCAGAACAGGATACAACAGCATTGGTTATAAACTTGGCAATGAAGTCACCTGGAACAACTGGTTTGCTTTTCAGTGGAACCGACACTTCAGCAGTTCAGTCCGACTGGAAACCAATGTTTCAGGAACCATTAAAGCTTATGATCCTACCTTTAATTATGTCTACTATGAACCTGCCACCAATCCTAAAAATTATGGCGGACAGCATGTTAATGGTTACATCGGAACAAATTTCTTCTTGCCATCATTCCTCAACAGTAAAATTGGTGTGGAATACGGTATTCCTATCTATCAAAATCTTAATGGGCCACAGATGAGTTTTAAATCATCTCTGTATGCTTCCTATGCCATCATGTTTTAAAAATAAACTTATTTATGAAAAATCTCTTCAAAGAAAACATTGCCTTCTCTGTTCTAACAATCTGCACTGTGTTATACCTTTCATCGTGTGGCAAAAAATCAGATGACGCTTCTCCTTCTACTCCTACCGGCACATTGCAATTTCATCTGCATACCAATGTAGATACCAATGAAGTCGGCGATTTCAACACCGTTTACTCCATTCCTGTTCCTGGATCAGCTACTGCCCGCAGAAATATTTCTGTTTCAGCAGCAGAATTATACATATCCAATATTCAATTGGTACGTTCCGATGGGTCTCTTTACAATGTATCAAATGAAATCGTGTTGAAAGTTCAGCCTATAGAACCCTATACCATTGGCAATGTCCCGGCAGGAAATTACAAATCAGTACGTTTTTATGTAGGACTTGATCCAACGACCGATAAGAGAGTACTTGTTCTTCCGGCAGATAGCGTATTGAATCATTCGGAAATGTGGTTTGGCAGCGCGGCAACAAACGGACATTTATTTATCAATTTTCAAGGAAGCATAGATACAACAACTGTTGCTAGCGGCTCCTCAATGACTCCCTTCTCTTTTAAACTTGGAACAAATAAAAACTACCAACCGGTTATTGTGACGCAAAGCTTTACCGTGTCACCCAATCAGACACAGTTTGTACACATGATTGTTGATTACAGTAAATTGTTTACAAGTGTCACACTAAACAATGCCAACAACATCAATATATCGTCACATACCGATTCAACAAGTAACAATGCTATACAGATCAGTAATAACATATCTTCTATGTTTAGAAATGAATATTAACAGAAAAAATCTTCGTCTCGTGCTTCATTATTTAAATAATGAAGCACGAGTTAACCCAACATTTAACAAATGAAGGCATCCTTTGTAAAATATATTTTCCTTGTCAACATTATCATCATTTCTTATTCATGTGTCTACCATAAAGGAGATCAAGTGAATCCAGAAAAGGACTGTGCGAATAGTATTCCAGATACAGTTTCTTTTAGTCGAAATGTTTTACCTGTATTCAATACCTATTGCAGTACATCAGGATGTCACTCTGGAAGCTCTCCTTCTGGAAACCTTAATTTGGAATCGTCACAAGCGTATGCTCAATTAATGAAGAGAGGAAGTGGATACATTGATACTTCCAATCCTAACAATAGTGTTTTATACAGTTCATTGATATCTCAATCAAATCCGATGCCTCTTAATGGCAGGTTAGATGATTGCACAATTAATCTCATTGTGAAATGGATGAATCAGGGAGCAAAAAATAATTAAAGAAACAAAGAGGGGTGAAGAAAAAATTCACTCCTCTTTGTTTCTTCCTTTCGTACCTACAATGTTCCTATTGCTTTTTTATAATTCATCACTGATATCAGGTAAGTATAGGCAGCATTCAGGTAATTGGTTTGCGTTTGTTGCAACGTATAGTAAGTAATCGTCAGATCATTAGGTTTGATGGTCCCATTGCGCAAGCGGTCCGCATCTATTTTATACAGCTCGTTGGCCAGATCCAGGTTTTTCTTTTGTGCATCCAGGTCCGCCTGTGCGTTCTTCACAGCAATCATAGCATTAGCTGTTTCCTGCTTGTAATCTTTTTGCAGTTTTTCGTATTTCAATTTAGACGACTGACTGCGGAGTTTGTATTCTGTTTTGGTTCGCTCCTTTGAAAATCCATCGAAGATGGGAATGCTCGCTTTCAATCCCAAGTAATTGAAAGGGTACCAGTACTGCGACTGAAAGGGTGTAAATTCAGAATTCAAATATTGGTAAGAATAATTGGCATAAAAACTAACCGTTGGTAAGTAAGACAAGTTTTGTTTTTTGATTCCCAACTCATAAATCTCCAACTGCACTTTTTCCTGATCCAGCTCTGGTCTTTTGATTTCCTCTGGGGAAACATTCATTGAACGATAAGCATCGTACAAACGGGAGATGTCATCGGACAAAGAATCGGATACCACAGAGTCTGCACCAATCTTATAGTACAGGTTGGTCATGGCCAGGTCAGCACTATTTTTATTTTTTTCATGTTCAGACAATGCATTTTCATAATCGATGCGGTAACGCTGCAAATCATACGACGTAATACTTCCCTGAGCAAACTGATCTTTGGAGGTCACATATACTGCATTTGAGCGGCTAAGGTTTTCACCGGAAAGCTTTCTTTTTTCTTTCCATAGCAAGGCAGAGTAATAGGCTTCTGTCACTTCCTGCTTTACGGTAAGTTCAGTTTTCTTTTCACCGATGCGGTTATATTCTGCCTGCACTTGCGCCACTTTTTTGTCCCCTTTATTTGCCGGGCTAAAAATATTTTGAGTAAAGTTCACTCCTGCCAGCGTATTGTAGGTTGTTCCGAATTGAACTGGTCTGTCTACTCCCGGTGTTCCAACAACGTACCCCGGTAACACGTTCGTTTGAAGCTGAGTATTGTAACGCCAATCCACATCAGCAGTGAGCTGGGGTAAATTTTTAGCATTAACTTTCCGTATTTCATTCTCTGCGATCTGAGTATTGAACTGTTCAATTTTTAAATCGTTTCTATTTTGCAACGCATATTGCACGGCTTCATTCAATGAAAGCGGCTTCTCATTTTGTGCATGCGACAGCATCGGTAGAGAAAGAAGCGTAAAAGAGAATAAGAATATTGTTTTCATTTCTTTTATATTAATGACCCTACCCTCTGAATACCTGAGCAGGTTCAAGTTTTGTAATTCTTTTAATGGCAAATGAGCTTCCGAACAATGCAATGAGCATTGTCACGACAAAGAATGTAAGACGTAACCAAATAGGATAGTTGAAAAACGTTCCTGCATTCGCAATTCCATTTCTAAATCCTTCTACTAAGAGAGTACCGATGAGGAAACCAATAAAGGAAACAATGATCGCCTGACAAATAATCAGCTTTCTGATATATGCGTTGGTAGCTCCAATTGCCTTGAGTGTCCCATAATCTTTTATGCGGTCTATTGCCGCTGAATACAGCGTCAATCCAATGATCACGAAACCTACAATCAATGCGAATA